>NZ_SODD01000098.1 GCF_004365815.1 Breznakia blatticola | reverse complement strand
GTGCGCCACGAAAGTGTGCGTGAGTAACAAGAATTACTCGGAGCAACTATGCTATACAAATGATGGTGGAAGACCCACCGGACTCGCCATACAGGTGGAGGGTTCAAACAACCTTAAGGTGCTGCAAGCAAAAGTTGTGGTATTGAGCGTTAAGGAAAAGGCAATCTAGAATTGTCATGTAGGTGTTATGGAGATGAGAGATCAAGCGAATCACTGACGAAAACATCGAAAGCGTATAGATTCCATCAAAACTAGGGGGTAGTCGTTAACCTAGGATAAGTTTAGAGGAAACCTGTTTACTGTCTAAACGGTGGGCGGTGTAAAGGTGGCATGAACATAACACAGGCGTTTGTATGGAACGTGGGAACCCACGGGCTGATGATAAGGGAGTACTACAAGTGGAAGAACCATAAGTAGAGAGTACCAATGCAGTCATGGGGACAGATTGGACAGTAGTAGTGAAGAAGTTTCTGTAATGGAAATGGAGTGAAGGGTCCAAATCATTTCGTTTTAAGGATAAGTCAACTTTGAAAGGAGGAGGAACTTATGCAAGAAACAAAACCGTTTAGTATTTCAAAGAATGCCTTCGTAAAGGCGTTCGAACTGGTAAAAGCAAACAAAGGAGCACATGGGGTTGATGAACAAACGATAGAAGAGTACGAGAAAGATTTGAAAAACAATCTATATAAACTGTGGAATCGTATGTCATCAGGAACATATTTTCCAAAACCAGTAAAAGCAGTAGATATACCAAAGAAGAGCGGAGGAACAAGAACACTTGGGATACCAACAGTAGAAGATAGAATAGCACAGATGGTAGCAAAGTTGTATTTTGAACCAAATGTAGAGAATATCTTTTATGAGAATTCTTATGGGTATCGACCAAATAAATCGGCAATACAAGCCATAGAAGTGACAAGGAAACGCTGTTGGCGAAAAGCTTGGGTGTTAGAATTTGACATAAAAGGACTTTTCGATAACATACGTCATGATTATCTAAATGAAATGGTATCGAGGCATACAAAAGAAGAATGGATAAAATTA
>NZ_SODD01000097.1 GCF_004365815.1 Breznakia blatticola | reverse complement strand
TTTATGCACTTGTCATTTACAGATGATACATTTACAATGGAAGCATACCGTACAGATACATTAGAAACAGTAGATAGTTATACAATTAAGAAAACAGCTGATACACCAGTGGTAGAAAAACCAGTAGACGAAAAGCCAGCAGTTGATACACCAAAAGACAACACAGTATCAAAACCAGCAACATCACCTGATACAGGGGATAGTACAACACCAATGGTATTTGCCTTGATGTTACTAGCTAGTGGTATGGTATTAGGAGCTTACAAACTAAAAAGAAAAAACTAAGTTTGTTTAAGACTCTATTACAAAATAATAGAATAGAAAGGTGAGAGATAGTGGATAAGCTATCTCTCTTAATTACATGATGAAAAAGATAACGATGGATAAAAAGAGAATCAGTACAATCGTGTTACTTGTGTGTGCATGTTGTTTCTTTGTGTTTTTATATTGGTTAAATACAGAGAAACTAGAATCCTATTCACTAATACATGCAGATAATCTACAATATGAGAAAGCTACGATTACTAAAGTGTATGATCAATACTTAGAAGCGGATGAACAAACGAGTTCAGGATATCGTGGAACACAGGATGTGAAAGTGAAAGTGACAAGCGGAAAACTAGAAGGTAAAGAATTCAGTATTACTAACTATGTTACCAAAACACATAACATCTTAGTTGAAGAAGGTAGTAAAGTCATCGTGGCAGTAGATGAAACACAAGCAGGAAATAGTGTAAGTATCTATAATTATCAACGAACAAATGGTATCTACTTAATGATTGGACTATTTGTGGTATTGATGATTGCAGTAGGTGGAATGAAAGGACTAAAAGCAGCTGTTGGTTTAGCCTTTACATTTATTACCGTACTATTTTTTACCTTACCATTAGTCTTCCATGGGTATTCACCAATTCTAATTGCGATTATAAGTGCAGTAATTATATCGGCATTTACTTTGCTGATTATTGATGGACCAACAAAGAAGACATTAGTCGCCTTTGTAGGGACTGCATGTGGAGTGATGGTTGCAGGACTCATCTTCAATATCTTTTC
>NZ_SODD01000096.1 GCF_004365815.1 Breznakia blatticola | reverse complement strand
CGTCGTCACCGACTTCGGCTTGTGGTTCACTACGCTTAGCGGTAACACCTGCGGTTGGACTTTCACCAACTAGATATGCACCATGCCTGGCACACTTAAAAAAAACGGGTTCCGCTAATTGCAGAACTCGTTTTCTTAATGCTTTTTATGTTTTATATAATATTCAAATGCAATTAGATCACGACGTTGCACCAGTTCATTCACACTGCGCTTTGTATAATCTTTAAGCATATCCATCACTTCTGACTCACTATATGTCTCAGTACCTTCAATTAGTGCTTCCTCTTCTTCTGTACGTGATTCCCCACCAATATATTCTGTCAACTTTACAGCAAAGTAGTTGGAGATGGTTTCGCGATTTAAAGAGTTGTAGTGATCTACAATATAACCAATATCTTCGATGATCTCGCACTCATATCCGATTTCTTCACGGATTTCGCGCTTTACTGCATCTTCTAAACTTTCTTCATTCTCGACGCCGCCACCAATAGTTTCAACATGGTTTCTACGTCCAAGTGCATCAGTCCCTTTGATGCGCAAGAAAACCAGTTCATCATTTTCGTTATATACAAAACAACGGACTGTCCAACGTTTTTGATATGGTTCTTTTGTGCGTTTTCTAAAAACGCGATCTTCTAGAATGGCAATTAACATGTTTACATTCCTTTCCTATCTTTTTCCTCTATAAATCTATTATACCTAACTCCTCCAAGAAAACAAAATAAGAGACACTCTCATGCCTCTTAACGATCTTTCCGTAATTAATCTGGGGAGAAATTCAATTATCTTTCTATGGGTGGGGAAAAAGATAATCAAGCGATTAACCACGAGGCATCACTACCTATATATAGGTTATCAAGAAAAATCTTTAAAGTCAATATAAGCGCTTTCAATTTCTCTAATTTCTTCATTATATATTGGCTTTTGAGCCGATTATTATAGGCTTTTCTTACATTTTGATGTAAATGTCTAGCAAATGTAAATGTCAATTATAAATTAACGAAAATTCGGAATCAGAGTTGATGAATTTTCGGAATATGAGTTGAAGAAAAATCGGAATTATAAATTGATG
>NZ_SODD01000095.1 GCF_004365815.1 Breznakia blatticola | reverse complement strand
GGCTTAATTCAACCAGTGCATACCAAGTCTCGATAAATCACTGATAAGTACTGAATAATTTATGTGTCTTTAAAGCATTTCTTGTGATGGTAAAATGAAGGGTTTTGAGTTTTCTCAGAATGATTGGTAACCATTCATTATCATCCATATCAAGAAATTTACGTATAAATACAAATAAACTTAAATATCGATTCATGTATTTCGTTGCTACTCCACGGTAATTAGCTAATTGAGTTTTTATCATGCCATGGATACTGTTTACCGTATTGATATGTTCAACTTGATTATATGAATGATGTGTCTTTAGTGGTACTAGTTCACATTTCTCATTTTTTGCAAGTTGGTTATAACAAAAGGCTCCGTCAGAATAAATGACTGATTTTTTTACTAGCATTCTTTCGAAGTTATCAAGTATACTAATACTAGTTGGTTTACCATAACCGACTGCTTTAAATATCTCATGTCCATTTCTGTCTGTTGTGGTGACGATACATACTTGTTCATGGGATAAACCTCTAAAGTTTGAAGGCTCGCCACGTTTGCGAGCCTTTCTTTTAATATTACGAGACCCCTTTTGACTCTCTAATTCATATGTTTCGTCTATTTCAATAGTTCCACTTAGTTTTTCGTCATCAACTATAAGCAACTGTTCTAGGGCACATAATACTTTATGGCGATTCTCAAATACACATTGAATCGACAAATCTAACTTTGCCGCTGTTTCTTTGATTGGGACGCATGAGATTGTATCAAAAACAATTTGTTGAAACATACTACGTTCCAGTCTCGAGTACATGGTAATTAAACCAGAATTGTATGAGAATATTTTCTTACAGTCCTTGCATTGGTATCTTTGTTTACCACGACAGAATCCTTTTTTTATCATATTAGATTCCTTGCCACAACAAGGGCATACATCAGGTTTTGCATTTTTATCGATTTCGTTGAGTTTAAGTAGGTCAATCAATTTAGTTTCCAACATTCTTTTTTGAAATGGAGTAAGTGCAGCGATTGACTTCAATAATACAGATTGTTTCATAGTAGTTACCTTCCTTATTTTTATATGGTAATCTTACATTTCAATGTATCATCATACATGTAACAATCTAAGTTAGGTGCGCATCGGTTGAATTAAGCC
>NZ_SODD01000094.1 GCF_004365815.1 Breznakia blatticola | reverse complement strand
TTAAGATAATATGAAGTGACCCCCTAAGTTGTCTAAACGTGGATTTAGATTCATAATAGAAATTGTAAAAATAATATTAAGAATCGTTACCATAACGACAATAGGAGGTCACTATGAAAAGTATAATTTATATTGGTATGGATGTCCATAAGAACAGTTATAGCTTATGTGCTTATGATGGATTAACTGGAGAAATCTTAGGAGAAGTAAAATGTGGAGCAGATGTCAAAAACATTGAAAAATTTATTAGAAGAATAAGAAGCAAATATGAAGATACTGTTGATATTTTAACAGGATATGAAGCAGGATGTTTGGGTTATTTCCTTTATCATCAATTAGTTGATAAAGGTATTGCCTGTGATATTTTAGCACCAACAACAATGCAACGTTCAAGTAAAGATAAATTAAACAAAAATGATAAGCTTGATGCACGAAGTATTGCACAAAATCTCGCGAATGGAACTTATAGGAAAGTATATGTACCAAACGATAAAGATGTAGAAATTAAAGAATACATTAGAATGATGGAAGACTTTAAATTAGAAAGGAAAAAAGTCAAACAACATATTAATGCATTAACTTTAAGACACGGTCAAAAGTATGAAGGAAAATCAAGATGGACAATAGCACATATCAAATGGCTAAAGTCTCTTGAATTATCAGATTTGCTTAGAGAAGTCCTTGATGAATACTTAAATGAATATGATACATTGAATGACAAGATCGAAAGATTTAAAGAGAAATTAATAGAAATGTCAAAAGAGGAAGTATATGAAAAACCGATATCACAACTAAAGTGTTTAAAAGGAATAGATGTAACATCAGCAATGACGGTACATGTAGAAATATCAGATTTCAATCGTTTTCCAACAGCAAAAGCATTTGCATCTTATGTAGGATTAACACCAGGACAAGCATCAAGTGGAGATAAAGTCACATATCTAAGTATAACCAAACAAGGTAACTCAACAGTAAGACGGTTACTAGTGGAATGTGCACAAGCATTGGTGAAGGGTACGGCAGGAAGTAAATCAAAAGCACTAAAAGCAAGACAAAAAGGACAAAGTCAAGAAACGATTAAATATGCCGATAAAGCAGCGGAAAGACTACAAAGGAAATTCAATAAAATGATCTATCGAGGAGTAAATAGAAACAAAGCAGTAACAGCGATAGCAAGAGAGTTAGCATGCTTTATCTGGGGAATGGAAACAGGAAATATAAATTAAAACGTTATCTTACTATACTCGGCTATAGTTGATATATAGAATTAAAAAATTAAGAAAGAAGAAGAGGTAGACTATAGAAAGAAAAATTTACAACATTGATGGCATGTAT
>NZ_SODD01000093.1 GCF_004365815.1 Breznakia blatticola | reverse complement strand
TTTAAGCAGTAAAGAATATGCTAAAAAGATGTTCTTTGTAGTGAACATTTTTTGAAGTTAGGTTATAATGTAATTGCTTAAGAGAAACGATAATTGAAACCAATGGTTCGTTGGATTCTTACATTTCTTTCGTTCTGTCGGTTGGGGCGTATTGGAAGAAGTTCTTTGGATATTATCGTTTTGAAGCTGGGTGGGAAACCACCTTTTCTTTTTATCATTTCGCGAATGAGATGAATACCACTTGTAAGATTGACTTTATACTCCCATTTACGCCGTTTTTCTACTTTATCACAAGTTTTATTGATGATAAGCATAGATAAATTATACAAAATAGCCTTTGCCCAAATCTCTTGTTGAATACTGTTTCTTTTTTTACTATGTAACACTTTAAGAGCAGTTGCATACTTAAGATGGCGAAAAGAAACCTCTATCCCCCAACGCAATCTATATAATTCTTTAATAACAGTAGCAGGAAACTCTTCTCTTGATAGATTAGTTAATATTGATTCATATTCCTCGTCGCCATTCGCTTTGAAACGGACAACTCGAAAACCAATTGGGTATTCATCATCAACAGTTTCGATATAATCAAATGTCGTTGTTGTTGAAATAAATCGATATGTATCAGGTTGACTTCGTATCTCTTTCGTTTGTTTCTTTGTTAAAATCGTGTGAACATCTACATCAAACTCTTCATTTGGTAAATTGAACTTTTTAAGTAAACTACTTTTTGATTCAATGTCTTTGGAGCGAATAACGAAAGATTTATTTGCATTCATAATATGTGCCATAGTATTCCAAGTAGCATAATATCTATCCGCAATATAAATAACGTTGTCCTTTGGATGAGACTCGGCCATTGACACAAGTGATTTAGGTTCGTTTTTATTTTTACAGCCAGTTATAATCATATCAACGTATCGATGTTCTAGAAGATCATAAGCAGAGTCAATGTGATACTGACTCATCGGCTTGTGATTGGAACCACAAGAAGTTAAAGTATCTGCATCAGTTAAATCAAGAGGAATAGAAAGATCACTACCATCAACACCGATAAGTTGGTAGCCATTAAATAGTTTCTTACAAGGAAAAGAAGAATTCAATAAATAAAATAGTTCTTTAAAGGCAGTGGAATTAAGCTTATCTCTTGCTTGGACAAATGCACTTGAGGATGCAGTATTTTCATCATAATCAAAATAATCCCATAATTCTTCTTTGATAGGTTTAGCAGCAGAAAAAACAATGATTTTCATTAAATCCTGAAAAGATAATTTGCGATTTCTAGTGAAATCAGAATGGATATTATTTACAAGGTTCCGGCTATTTTTCTCGGACGCAAGAGTCTCGATATGGGAATTGAAAACATGTAAAACTTTATTAGAATAATCAGACATGAGAAAATCCTCCTATTCTATTTTTATGAACTAAGAATATGAAACAGATAAAAAATACGATTTTCATAATTAAGCGACCTCCATATACCTCTCTTACGAAAGGCGCGGAGCGCCCAAATTTTGTAGTAAAAGTCAATAGAAAAAA
>NZ_SODD01000092.1 GCF_004365815.1 Breznakia blatticola | reverse complement strand
GTCTTTCGGTTTCCCATGTTTTTTATTATGGTACTTACGTAAATTGAAGCCAATCCCTACAAGCTTCATTTCTACCTCGACACCACTTTCTCCTCGTCTTTGTAAACGAGTGTATTTGAAATTTTCTTTAATATCTGCAAATGTTCCCTCTGCTTGCGAACTTCGATTACTTAGCAATTGCTTTCCACGTCCGGTTTCAAGAAGGTCATCAATACGTTTCTTTTCTTTTTCTAATGCTGGGGTGATTTGCGCTGTGCGTCCTTTTGTGGCTTTTGTGCATCTGTTTCTTACTGGACATGCCGCACAATTAGAATTGCGATAATATATTGTAACCTTTGGTGTTAAGCCAAAATGCTTTACACTGGTTCTCTCTATATCAAATGCATATCCTTGCGGACAAATTGGTGTTCCGTCAGTTGTCCTTTCAAAATGTACTAAATGATAGCGATTCTTATCATTTACTTTTTTCTTCTTTGCTTCATATCCACTATATTTAAGTACAGCTTCTATACTGTTTCGTTTGCAGAACTCATAATTATCATATCCTCCATATCCTGCATCTCCGACAACTGTTTTTGGATATTCATCATATTGCTTTTTGAATTCATTTAAAAATGGCTGTAACGTTTTGATGTCGTTTGGATCTGCACTTATATACATATGTGCAATGTATCCGTCAACGATACCAGCCTGTACATTGTATCCTGGTTTGAAGACATTTGTGTGGTTATAATAATCGTACTTCATATGCATAAATGTTGCATCTGCATCTGTCTTTGAAAAACTATTGCGATTGCCTAATACATCAGTAGCCATCGCATATTGCCACATTTTAATTGCACTTTTCTTAAGTTCATCAACTAGTTTGGCAAGCTCGTGTTTTCCACGTCTTCTACGGATAAACTTCTTTTCAACGATGTACTTTTCGATTCGTTCATCAATCTCAATCAAATATTCTATGCTTGGTTTTTTAATAATAGAATACCTGATATTGATTTCATTCTTTTTAAAATATGTATTAATTTGTCTAATGATTTCAATGCACTTTTTCCAGTGGCGAGGCTGATATCTTTTTTGCCATGCACGCCAAAAGAACGTCATTTTATTTGCATTAGCTTCAAACTTCGTTCCATCTATATATAGAATGTTTTCTTCCAATGCTTCTTTGTTTTGTATGTATAAATATACTTGCTTAAACAACTCATCAATTGAGCACTTAAGTATATTGTTTATAAATCTTTGGAATGCTTTATAGCTTGGTGTCTTGCCACAAGCGATTGTCGCATAACGCATATCGTAACGACACTTAGCCGCTAGAGAGCGTAATGTCATTTTCCCATCTTCAGCATAAGCTAATAAGATAAGAGTTAGCATCATGACAGGATCATGAGCTCTAGTATTGCATTTATTAAAGTCGATAACATTCTTTAAATTCATTCCTCCCACGACTTCAATAACACTTCTACTAATATCATCAAATTCTACATCATTTTCAAAAGAAAATGATTTTGGTAGTAGCATATACGGCTGGTATATGATAGTATGTTCTTGGTTAGTTTTCACAAATAAATTATA
>NZ_SODD01000091.1 GCF_004365815.1 Breznakia blatticola | reverse complement strand
ATAGATAGCTAACTATATTAAAATCAAGTAGTTTTATGAAAAAGTTTGAAAATAGATTATTTGATTTATATCAATAGTGAAATAAATGTAGATCTTCGAAATGTGAATATGTATTTGTATTTAGGCATTATGAAAAACCTAAGATAGGTAAATTTTAAAATATAGTTTTGCTTACCCATTTAACGCAACAGAGCTACATCAAATTGTTGTTCAGTTGTTAATAAATGATAAATAATTCTAAGTAACTTTCGAATGCAATGACCTTGGGCACATCTGTGTCCCTTACCTTGTGATATCTTCTTGAGATAGTAGTTCTTAAATATTGCACTATTATTAATTACAGGTAATATGATTTGATACAAAGTCTTTCTCAAGTACTTTGACCCTTTCTTAGTAATTGCAGTATGCTCTGCAGTGAATTGACTTGATTCGTAATGCAGCGGTGCAACACCTGCAAATTTAATTATTTGAGATGGTTTATTATAGTTGGCAATGTCTCCTAATTCAGTTAAAATAGAAGTACCAGAAAAATGAGAAATCCCTGGTATTGATAGTATAGGAGAGTTGTTTTTGATCGAAAACTCTTCTATTTTTTTATCTACTTCTGATAACTGAGCTTTGATCAATTCAATTTGATCGATCAAATGTTTTATTTGAATTACGTCAGCAGCAGTGGAAAATCCAACAGAGAGGATAGCAGCGTCTTTGAGTTGCTCTGCACTCAAAGCAATTCTTCTGCCTCTACCCTGGTGTGCGAAACACTTTCGAATGTTTCGTATATCGGCATTTGCGATATTTTGAGCACTACCAAAGGTTTTCAGGATATTGATATAAACAGTGCCATATTTGGAGTTGAATAAACGATTAAATTCAGGGAAGACAATATCAATGCATTTTTGTAATCGATTGGTGTAAACATTGATTTCTTCTTTAAGGTTATGATGATGTCTAGTTAGTAATTTTTGCTCGTAGAGTTCAAATGAATTAGCTGTAACGATACGATAGAGCTTTTTTTTGATTGGATTCGATAAAACCTCGCAAATCGTTAAAGTATCAAGTTTATCATTCTTGGTGATACCACCATGGAGCCTGCGGGTTAAATCAGTGGTCCTAGGGTTTATTAAAGCTACAGTATAATTTTTGGTTATTAAATACTTTAGTAAAGCAAAATGGTAATGGCCAGTATCTTCCATACCAATCAAAATAGAATCTTTAGTGTAAGCTGATAGTTTTTGAATTAAGGAATCAAACCCTTCTTTATCGTTTGAGAATGAAGATGGTTCAATTAATAATTCACCATCAACTTGATTAACGATGGAAAAGAAATGTTTGTTTTTCCCAATATCAATGCCAATTAATTTCATGAAAATCATCCTTTCTTAAATACAGTGATGTGGTATCCACAAAACTTAAACCATAAAACCTGGTGTAAGATACGAATTCGAGACTCATCTAACTAATCATTAATTTGGTTTAAGGAGTGGTGAGAACCTATCTAAAGTAGTCAATGCCACAAGGAGAAAATACAAATCCACATTCACATAAGACAAATTTACAAGAAACACCAACCATAATCAACCATGGTTTAAATACGGTTGATAGAAAGGAAAGGTATGCTGTAGATGACTGTTACATGAGTCATTTATAATATACCAGGAGAG
>NZ_SODD01000090.1 GCF_004365815.1 Breznakia blatticola | reverse complement strand
GAAGTTTGAGAGCCGAAATGCGAAAGCGTGAAGTGATTGAGCCCCGTTAGTTATATAGAGTGGAAGTCGATTCAGTCCTCGCTGACGCAGACAAAACTAAACAACCGTTATGGTAAGGTTGTGGGAGTTCCACCGGGGTCATAGAACTTGGCGAGCAAACAAGGTATATTATGGATACCTGGGAGACCTTATAACTTCCCAGTCTCAACTTATGGGGAAAACCGCCTGAGTATACGGGTAATAATTGCACAAGGTTTTGTAAACTAAGGCAGTTAGACGAGTTATAAGGAGTCGGATTCATTCATAGTAGTGATGAAGTATATGAAAGTATATGGAGCGAAGGGATGGATGCTATTACGTTCTCAATAGTGATAAACACAAAGAACACGAGAGGTTATGAATGTGGAAAATGAACTAAAGAGTATAAGTTTACAATCGAAGAAATTTGATAAAGTGCAATCGCTTTTGCCACTAGTAAACAAAGGGAACCTACTATTGGAACACCGAAGACAAAACGCAAATAAAGCGGTTGGTGTTGATGGGGTTACAAAAGAGGAATATGGACAAGACTTAGAAAACAATATTGATAAGCTACTAAGTGCAATGAAAGCAATGAGATATCGACCGCAACCAACAAGAAGAGTAGATATATCTAAAGAAGATGGAAGTACTAGGCCACTAGGAATACCGTGTTATGAAGATAAGTTGGTACAAGGAATCATGGCCAAAGCACTAAGTGCAACTTATGAAGAAAGGTTTTTAGAATGTTCATATGGGTTTAGGCCAAATAGAAGTGCACATGAAGCAATTAGTGTAATTAATCACACGATTATGTTTAGGAAAGTTAATTACATACTTGATTGTGATATTAAAGGATTCTTTAATCATGTAAATCACAAATGGTTAGTGAAATTTCTGGAAAATGATATACAGGACCCAAAGTTTATCAGATATATAGTTAGATTTCTAAAATCTGGAGTAATGGAAGATATGAAATTTAGTGAAACGGATGAGGGAACTCCTCAGGGTGGTTTGATTTCACCAGTATTAGCAAATGTATATCTACATTATGTGCTTGATTTATGGTTTGAAAAATATATGAAGAAAAGACTAAAGGGGTACGCGAAGTTGGTACGTTATTGTGATGACTTCATAATAATGTTTCAATATGAGAATGAAGCGAAAATGGTATATGAAGAACTAATACCAAGACTAGCAAAATTCAATTTAGAAATAAACACTGACAAAACAAAAGCAATACCATTTGGAAGATACAAAGGAACTAAGGAAAGTTTTGATTTTCTAGGTTTTGCGCATATAAATGGAAAAACTAGAAATGGGAAATATACAGTGCACCATACAATCGGTAAGAAGAAATTAAAAGCGAAGAAACGAAGTGCAAAAGCGTGGTTAAAGCTAGTAATGCATAAACCAATAGCAGAAATAATGGAGACGATTAATAGAAAACTAAGGGGACTGTATAATTACTATGGAATAAGTGGTAATTATAAAGGTATCTCGAAGTTTTATAAGTACTATAAGTATGAATACTATCGGATATTGAGACGGAGAGGACAAAAGAATCCAATCAAATACAAGGATTATTTGCGGATTTGGGACTATTTTATAAAAGAAAAGCCAAGTCTAAAAGTAAATATATGGTACTAACGAAGTAATGGTAAAGAGCCGTATGCGGGAAAACCGCACGTACGGTTCTGTGAGGGGTGAATTAGACAACCTTCACATAGAGAGGAGGAATGTCGAGATTTGTCTACTCGAC
>NZ_SODD01000089.1 GCF_004365815.1 Breznakia blatticola | reverse complement strand
CCTCGTATAATATGTAGTGTAATCAGTTGGCTTTTCCAACTTGATTGTATTGTTCTTCTAATCTAAGATAAGAAGTGTTCTGGAAATAAGGTTGCCTACATTCTCCTTGCGGACTGTGGATCCGCTTCAAAAAGACTGGTTCCTTTATTCAAGATGTTTTGTATATGCTTATTAGGTTTGTTGAAGAATGGTCATGCACTATATCTTCTCATTAACGAGGTTGTGTTTGTCTTGCTTTAGAGGTGCAATCCAGAACGACTGATTACGAAAGGAAAATTTACTATGCAGAACTATTCAGTTTTCGTGGGAATTGATGCTTCCCAAAATAAGCATGACTTTAGCGTCATGAACTCTTCTCTTTCTATCTTGAATAATAAGAAGAAAGTTACTTTTGATAACACACTACAAGGTTATCAGAAGTTTATAGATACAGTCACTACTATCGAACCCGACTTGTCGAAAGTCTTGTTTGGACTAGAAGTCACTGGTGTCTATGGTGACGGTCTCTTCGATCGTTTAAAACTTAATGGTCTTAATGTCATCATGATTCGTCCCGAATCTGTAAAGAAATACAGAGACTATATTGGCTTACCTAAGACAGATAAACTTGATGCTAAATGCATCACTGAAATTCTGGCTAGAGGTGAGGCAAAAGCAGTTTCTGAAAAGAAAAAGGAATACGACGAACTAAAGACATTGACCCATCGAAGATCATCTTTATCGAAAACATTAACCCAAGAGAAGAACCGACTCAATGCTAAAGTAGTTAAATTCTTTCCTGAATTACTTCACGTTTTCAAATCAGGCCACAACACATTGAGAGCCATCTTTTCATCATATTCCACTCCATATTCTATCATAAACGCAGATAAAGATGAATTACTTCTACTAATTCAATCTGCTTCTAAGAAACATTATGGTTTGGATAAAATGAATGCTCTTATCAGTGCTTCAAAGAATTCCATTGTAACTCACACTATTTTATCCGAAGAAGACACTTTCACTATCCAAAGTTTATTGGAATCAGTAATCTATCTTGAAGGCAAACTTCGTGAGTTAGATAAACGAATTGAATCTAAATTAGAGTCATTTCCTTTATACAAGATTATTCTTTCATTCACTGGCTGTGGTAAATTGTCTGCTGCTACGATTATTGCTGAACTTGGTGATATTACTCGTTTTAATAAAGCTAGTCAAATCGTTAAGTTCGCTGGTATCTTTGGTGATAATAGTGAATCCGGAACTTCTGTCAATCGACGTGGTCGAATGGCTAAAAAGGGTTCTCGCGATCTTCGCCATGCTCTCTACATGATTGCAGAGTTTGCTAGAAGAAATAATCCTATTCTCAAAGATGTTTTTAATCGCAAGAAGAATGGTGACCGAAAACGTCACATTCTTGCAGTTAATGCATTAACGAATAAAATCTGTGCGATTCTATTCTCAATAATGAGAAATGAAAGTGTATTTGTAATTCAACACCGTGATCTCATGCGTATACCGGAAGTAACCCGAGCTGAGTTTTTCCAAAACATAGAGACTGAGTTCTCATCATCAACTCGAAAGAAAATATATAAATTTGAAGACGAATTCGGCGAAATCCATGACTTCGTATATCGAAGTGCAAGAGTTGCTGAAACCGTATAAATTTAAACATTTTCTTTGAATTCTTAGCTTTTTTGAAAATTTCCAAAAAAGTTGTTTTCATAATACCTTTTCAATGGTATGGATTGAAGTTTTTATAGAGGATTCACCTCTAAACTAAGACAATCACCTATTTATATGCCAATATCATTCTTTACTTGACATATGATAGTTTGTCTT
>NZ_SODD01000088.1 GCF_004365815.1 Breznakia blatticola | reverse complement strand
TAACATATGTGATAGGTGCACTAAGGGATCCTGGTGTTAGCGTAGAGCGGCTGTTGCCAACAAACCCAAGTTTACCTAGAGAATGTTTTGTCCAAGTTAAGCGTAAAAAAGACTGAGGTTGAACGTCAAAATACTGCCACCTCAGTCTTTTCAGGTAGCGCTAATTGTTTTACGCTTACTCTTAAATGATCCTTTTATAGAGTCATGAATAGTTCATAAATGGTCCGAAGTAGGACAAGCAGGATTAATAAAATGTTTGATAAACGATACAATGAAATTCTACTGTAACATTCACAAGAATTATAGACACTACCCATGAGAATATCTGTATAGACAAATATTATTGATATTCACCTTAAAAAGATATAAAATATTTAATAAATAAGTTATTTCATTATAAATAAAGGAGAAATATATATGAAACAGATCGATCTAAGAAAGTTTTCAACTCAACCAGTAGTTGTATCGAATGATCAAGCAATGGAGAAAGAATATATTTTTTATGAGCAAGTGAGTGCTACAAAAAAATTATTCACCTCAATTGCAAAAGATTGGGAAGAAACTTTGAAAGAATTGAAAAATGAAAAAAAAGAACCCAAAGGAAATTATTTAATTTCATTGATAGGAGAGAGGGGAACTGGAAAATCATCGTTATTATATACAATTAAGAATGTATTTGAAAAAGAAAACTCTCTGGTTTTGGACATAATTGATCCGGGCATGTTTGCTGATGAAGTTCCACTTATCGAATTAGTGTTGAGTTCAATACTAAAAAATATTGAAAAAGTTGAGAATAATGTTAACGACGAAAAATTTATAAATCTATTTAATAAAATCAAAAACGCTACAGAGACACTCGGGACAGTACGAATTTCATCTAATGATGCAATAAGCAAGTATACTACTTGCGAAGTTCTAGATGAATATAAAGAGAGTATTAATTTTAAAACAATTCTTTTCGAAATTGCTAGAGACACTATAGATTTGATAAATGAAGGTATGAATAAAGAATATAAAACAATTTCAATTTTGATAGATGATCTAGATCTAGTAAGTAACATTAAAATATACCAAATGCTTGAAGATTTAAGGAAATATATTTCAAGTTGTTTTATTGTAGTAATAGCGTATCGCGAAAAGCAATTAAGGGATTCCGTTTTACAAAATATCGTTTTGGAAAACAATCCTTTGATAAATTATTCAAAAAATGATTCATTAATTAAAACAAATGAATTATTTGATCAAACTAGTAAATATATAGAAAAACTTTCACCGTTAGCTACACAGGTCTTTTTGTATAATGAAAATGAGCTTCATCATAAGCCTATGAAAAAAATATTGTCAAGCTTAAAGGATGATAAAAGTGATGTAAATAATGAAATGCTGAAAAAAATATTAGAAGAGGAAGAGACACTAGAAAAATGGTATTATTCATTTTTGCGGAATCATATTTTATTGGATTTACAACCTGTTGATCCTCGTGAAATTAATGAATATACATTACCTAATAATTTAAGAGCAGTTATGGATTACTTACAATTTGCTATAAGGATGGAAGATTTTGTTGGAGAGAAGGATATTGCAAAAAGAGTAAGAATTGTTTTAAATAATATAAAAATATATGATGAGTATTGTAGTGGAAGATATTCTAAGATTTTTTCTGCAAATTTAATGGATATAATTAAAAATTGGGAATTAGCTTCTATTGATACCAAAAATTACAAATTGTATCGATCAATTTATTATTTATGCAATAATCTATCTAGCGAAGATGAAACTGCAAAGCAATTAAGTGAGATTTATGAAAACAATATTAAAATAAAGGCTTAATTCAACCAGTGCATACCAAGTCTCGATAAATCACTGATAAGTACTGAATAATTTATGTGTCTTTAAAGCATTTCTTGTGATGGTA
>NZ_SODD01000087.1 GCF_004365815.1 Breznakia blatticola | reverse complement strand
ATCCTGTCTTTGACAGTCAAATGAAATAAAAACAGACAATAGACCCATGAATAAGGGGTTATAGTCTGTTTTTGTTTTGTAACGATATGTAGTAATGTTTTATTTTCCTTTGGTTTGTTTGATAATACTGCGCATTTTTGATTTCTTCACGATTTGTGTGTCAGTTCTAAATCCAAAAATATCATGTAAATTATCTGTAATTTTAGTGCGTGTATACGATGGTATGTATCCATATCCATCAATGAGTGTCACATTCATTGTTCGTAGAGTATCTAGTGTATTTTCAACTGTGTATTTATGTTCCAACTTTGCATCTAGTAAACGGTATGATAATAAAGCTAAGAAGCAAATTAGAAAGTGTGCTTTGATTCTATCATCTCTTTGAAGATATACAGGACGTGCTTCGAAGTCAGTTTTCATAATACGAAAGCATTCTTCAATTTGCCATCGACGTTTATTAATCTCAATGATTTCCTCAACATCTCCGTCAAGGTTTGTAGTTACTCCGTAAAAACCATCATAGATAGCTTCTTTATCGATTGCTTCTTGATCAAGGATGTTGAATTCTTTATCAGCGATCTCTCCATTCTCAGTGATTGCAGTTTTTTTGATGAATCGTGCGGGATCGTTAGGGTTTTTATGTGTTTTTTTAACTTTACCATTTTCGTTTACTATACGCATAGCTCTATCAATTTGACCTTGTCGTATGTTAGCTTGATATGCACGATATTTTGGTGAGTAGGTTACGATTAAAGTTTCGGATATCTTTTTTGATTCTAAAGGGATTTCTTTGTAATATACAGAATTGAATACTTCTTTATTTGTCTCGTCAAGCGCAGATAAATCAACGAATTCATCGGTTCCAATTTTGCGGTACTGTTTTGGATTTAAAGCGATTTCTCGATCTTCCTTTTTTAGTTTCTTTAAAGACTGAGTGATGACATATGAGCGATTTCCCATATCGTTAAATAGCTTGTTGTTTTGTGAACCTAAACCACTATCTGAGCAGAAGATAAATTCCGAACACTCAAAATCACGTATAATCTTTTTTTCTAGTGGTTGTAGAGTTTTCTGTTCATTTTGATTCCCTGGATACGTATCGAAGGCCAGTGGCATTCCATCTGCATCCATAAACAATCCCATTCCAATACATGGATTTGGACGATGTTCTTTTTGTTTCCCATATTGCTTATCACCATCAGCTTGCTCAATCTCAAAGTAATAATTAGTACAGTCGTAATAAAGGATTTTCTTATTACGTTTGTGAATGAAATTTGAGTTTTTGTATACTTCCGCTTGAATGTAGTCAGACTCTTCGGCGATAACGGAAAGTGCACGATATACATCATGTATTTCATATTTTGGTGATTCGAGTAATGTCTTTGAGAATTCGAAAGTGCTCGACTTGCTTGAGGGAGATAACACTCTTCCGTAAATCAAATCCGATAGAATAGCTTCAAGATTATATTCATACGCATGACGATTTTTAATGTTACGACAGATATTGTCGATACGTAAAGAAGATAAGATGGATTGGATGAAAAGATAACCAACATTAAAACAACGGTTTTTATCGCTATCAATAAGTTGAGTTTGTGAAAAGGGAATGGTAACTGTCTCCGTTTCCTTATTGTATTTCTCCGTTTCAATTCTAGCCTGTTCTTTAGCCCAAGCTACAACACCATCACGATCCGTTTGTAATTCTTCCATAAGATCTTTAAGTGTACCTAATTTTTTGAAAACTTTAGAAGTGCTTTTACCATTTTTACCTTTAAAAGCATGGTTGATGTAAAAAGACTCGGAATTCTTAGACTTAGTTGAAGTGACTCTCATAAAAACCCTCCTATATACTAAAATAATTATATCATACTTTACGATATATTACGACCCTAAATATCATGAAATTTGACAAATTTGCATTAAAAAAAGCCCATAAATAAATGAGCTGTGTAATTTACTAGATAATTGACCTGTCAAACTCCCG
>NZ_SODD01000086.1 GCF_004365815.1 Breznakia blatticola | reverse complement strand
CCCGAGTTTAGAAGCTAAAAAACAACCATAATCATCATTTGCCTTTTGTTCATCGATTTATTTCGATGTTTTTTTGTCAATACTTTCACACTAAAGTGTTGTGTGTTGTTATGTGATATGGTATAATATACCTATATTAGGAGGTTTCTCTATGTTCGTTAAGAAAAATAAAAACTCTGCTGGTCGTATCGTTCTTGCTTATTATGAAGGATATCGTGATAAAAATGGAATACCTAGACAAAAACACATTGAACGTATTGGTTTTCTTGATGACCTAGAGAAACTCTATGATGATCCTATCGCTCATTTCAAAGCTGAAGCCAAACGTCTAACTGAAGAAGCAAAGGCTAACAACCAGGATTCTATCACTGTCTCTTTAGATATGAATCAACGCACACCCATTAACCAAAGCCAAGTTAAAAATCTAGGATACGTGTTTCTACAATCTGTTTATTCCTCATTGAAGCTTCCTGAGTTTTTCAAGAATAAACAACGAAATACAAAGATTGAATATAATTTCAATAATGTCATTCGTTTGCTTGTATTCTCAAGAATTTTAAAACCAGAATCAAAAATCGCTACTTTCAAATCATCTTCTATGTATTTTGAGAAATTAGCTTCCAATTCGGATTCTATTTACGATGTATTAACTCGACTCTTTCCATTACGCAATGAACTACAAGCTTATTTACATGAAAGTGTAAAAGCAAAATATGGAAGATCTAATGAACATGCATTCTTTGACTGCACAAATTATTATTTTGAAATTGATTCAGAAAAAGGAATTCGAAAAAAAGGTCCAAGTAAGGAACACAGAAAAACACCAATCGTTCAAATGGGATTATTGATGGATTCGAATGGGATACCAATGGCATACCATCTCTTTCCTGGTAACGAGAGTGAAAAAGTAAACTTACGTCCTGTAATCAATCGATGCAAAATTGACTACAATATAGGCAGAGTTATTGTGGTTGCAGATCGTGGACTAAATACAAGTGACAACATTTTCTATACACACGGTAAAGGAGATGGTTACGTATATAGCCAAAGTATTCGGGGAGCAGATCAAGAATATCGTGACTGGGTTCTTGATGAAGACGGATATATAACTCACAACGATCATTCCGACACAATTACAGGTGATGATGAGAATGAGGTTATTGATGCATTTAAAATAAAGTCTCGAATTATTGGAAAGACAATTAAAATCGAAGAAAATGGCAAACGAAACCATGAGGTCACAATCAAACAAAAGCAAGTAGTATACTATAGTCCAAAGTATGCAAAAAGACAAAGAATGAAAAGACTGGAATCCGTTGAGAAGGCGCAGCGTCTAATTGAATCAAGCGGAAAATATACACAAGCATCTAACTATGGTTGCATGAATTATATTGAAGAAAATGTAATTGATCAATCGACAGGTGAACTATTACAAAAAAAGAAGAATGATAACATTATGCGTCATATAAATTATGATAAGATCGAAGAAGAAGAGAAATATGATGGCTATTATTCAATCGTGACTAGTGAAACGAATCTAAGTGATATAGAAATCTTAAATACTTATCGTGGATTATGGAAAGTCGAGGAGTCATTTAAAATCACAAAAAGTGAACTAGAATCTCGACCTGCACATGTATCAAGAGATGATCATATTGAATCGCACTTTTTCACATGTTTCTTATCATTACTATTAACACGTGTGATTGAACATGAGATTGAACGCAAATACTCACCACAACAGTTAATAGAAGGCCTTAGAAGTTTTAACTACACCTTGGTAACTGAGAATATTTATCAATGTTTAAATCGCAACGAGGTAATAGATTTATTAGATGAGACATTTGGATTGGATACATCAAAATATCGAATGACACTAGCAAAAATCAAAAATATTATAGCAACTAGCAAAAAAGAGTAAAATACACTACAAAAAAGTGTGAAACTAAAAATGGCTAAAACCTTATGAATAAAGGGCTTAGCCATTTTTTATGCTTTTTTAACTTCTAAAGTCAAG
>NZ_SODD01000085.1 GCF_004365815.1 Breznakia blatticola | reverse complement strand
CGCCCAAATTTTGTAGTAAAAGTCAATAGAAAAAAAGAGGGGTCAAAATTAATTGACTCCTCTTACAATTCTATTGCTTAACTTAATGACATTAAATCAATTCCACTGTTTTTTATTTTCTCGATTAACTTTTCAGGATATTTACCAAACACAGCTGGATCAAAAATGCTTCTTATATAATACAGTTCAGCATTCTCTATTGCTACTTTAGCTTCATTGGTATCTTCGAGCGATTCAACTGAAGCGGCAGGAGAAACAATCCCAATTTGTCCATCTAAACCTAGTTTCCTATATTCATTAACTACTTTTGCACTCGCTAACATTCCGTAATACATAACTTTTACATAGGTATTGAAATCTAGCTTATGGTTGGGAGGGTAATTCCCAGCTAGATATGAACAATGCGCGTAATACCTCAATTCATTATGTGTTACCCATAGTTTTACCCTATCACCAAACGCGTTAAAGCATACTTTTGCATACTCAACAAAATAGTCAATTAAAGTTGGATTTGCCCATCCTCCGTTTTTTGCAAATTCCAAAGGAAGATCATAATGATGTAATGTAACATTAGGTTCAATCCCATACTTTAAACATGTGTTAATGACTTTGTTATAAAAATCAATTCCTTTTTGATTAATCTCACCATAACCATTTGGCAAAATTCTTGTCCAAGCAATAGAAAATCTAAACGTGTTTTGATTACTTTCTGCTAACAGTTTTATATCTTCTTCAAATCGATGATAAAAATCACTTGCTTCATCCCCAGTTACTTTATTAACATTCAATTCACTATTATGAGAAAAATCATCCCATTGCGTCAATCCACGACCATCTTCATTCCATGCACCTTCGCATTGATAAGCAGCTGTTGCGCTACCCCATAAAAACTTATTTTGCATAATTAACCTCTCTTTAATATACTCAAAGATTAACAACAAAATTATTCCAAAACAAACCAACTATTTCTCACTATAGAGAAAAAGTAAATCAAGTAGAAATCTCTTTAAAAACAATTTAAGAATCCTTCGTAGTCTTTTGCTTTAGACAATCTCTCAAAAATTCTATCTTCCAAAATAGAACTTATTAACCCATCATACATTTTAGAGAAGAGATTCATATCTTTATTGCTAATTGCAATTAAGAAAACAACATATATTTCGCTATTTCCCCAGTTAATACTCCTTTCACTAATTACTACTGAAATTGCGGTTTTCTTGGCATTTAAATCCAATGCATGCGGAATAGAGAATTTATTAAAAAAACATGTTGATGATTTATTTTCTCTTTCAATCACTGAAGTAGCAAACGTTTCAGAAACTATATTTTTATTAAACAAGTCATTTGCCAAATAGTAAATTAAATCATCGCGATTAGAATAGTTAATCGATGTGTAAAATAGATCTGAATCTGTATATTTTTTAATCAACTCTCTCAGACTAAATCTTTCATCTAATTTACGTAGGCTTTCGATACAATTATAAACTTTATCAATATCTTTCTCTGATACAATTGGTGATATTGTACATAGATTTTCTCTTATCGGTACATTCGATACTGTAGATATAAATAATACGTCTGGTTGCGCAGAACACTCCTTGAGTAACTGTGAGAAATCATTTTTGACTTCAATAATATTCAGCATCCCACGAAATTTATTAAGAATTTTATGAACAATAACACGTTCATTATTTTGATATACAGAATTATAAATAATGCACTTTATTTTTTTATCATTATTCATATCATCAATTGAATAACCTATATGAATCGCTACTAAGTTTATTTCAGCTTCACTCATATGTATGCCAAACTCGCATTCAATTAGTTGTGAAAGATACACTGCAACATCATATATAAAAGGGCAATTATCTTTTAGAGAGCTCGAAAAAGGGTTTGGAATTTGGTGCGAAACTGTTGCTCTCTTAATCAAATCGTATACATGTCTGGCAAAAACAAGAAGAAAGTTGTAAATTGTAAAATTAACTTGAAGAAAAAACGGAAAACCAAGTGATAAAAAATCGGAATTGCAATTGATGAATTTTCGGAATTATAACTT
>NZ_SODD01000084.1 GCF_004365815.1 Breznakia blatticola | reverse complement strand
ATTTGACTAGCTTTTAGTCATACTTTTGCAATTGCTGGTTCATTTGTTTTGACTAGATTTTTCAATTTCCTTTGCATTTGTCATGCTATTCTACATACTGAGTGTGAATTCATGTTCACCAAAAGTAATATCACCATTTTCTTTACTAATGATACATAGAGGAGTATCTAATGCATAGATCATTTTCTTTTCATCAAATATCATATATTGAAAATCTGGTGTTTGATACATTTGAAAACTTGTGATATCTTCAGTTGTTTCTTCATTTAATATAACTGTAATATGATCCGTTTTGCATTCAACAACAAAGTAATCACCAATTGCTGTTTTCTTATTTCGTAACGGATATATTTCATATCGGTTTTCAAGAAATACGATTACATTCAACATATGCTAATCCTCTTTCTCGTTTTTATCAACCTTGTATTGGTTGAGTTTTTGATTTACTTCATTTAATTTTGTTTCTCTTTCTGCCCCACTTAAAGAACTATCTATTTCGATAGCTGCTTTTTGTTTCATATATCCATAAACCATGTATTCGGTATTTCCAAGTTGTTTGGCAATATCAATTGATTCTTCTACATCATCTTTTGCTAGATACACCCAAAAATCTAATATTTTTTCTTCACTTGTAATAGTAATTCCACTTAATATATTTGATTTTTGTTCATCTGTAAGTGCATCGCTCTTTATATATGATGTTGCTAAAACATATTTTGTTGTTTTACTCATTTTAGATACACTTGTATTTTTTAATTCTTTGATTGTTGCTGTATAGTCTGAGACGATATAAGATTCATACCCTTTGTTTATTGAGTTTTTGTATGGTTCTTGCACGAACTTAAAGTATCCAAATAAAACAGCAAGTACTATTACACATAGGAAAAGAATTCGTACTGCCCACTTCATTCGAATATATGTTTTTTTATTTACCAATGAAAGTTTTGTTTCTCTTCTTGTACGTTCTGCTTGTAAATCTTCTATTAATTGATTACGTATTGATTCCACATCTTTTAGTGATGCATATTTTTTGGTTAACGCATGTTTCTTTAAAATATTCACTCCACCCTGTTGGATTGTTGCAAACTCTGTTTTATCATTCAAAATGGATCCTAATAAAATTAAATAGTTATTAATAAATCTCTCTTCATGTCCGATTTCATCTTTTGCATATAAATCACGAAAAGCTACTTTTACCTCCAAATTATAATTTACATATACATTTGTAGGATCTAAGTATAAATGTAATGTATTTGCTAATTCTGATAGTGAAAGTAGATTCAACAACACTCTATATTTATCAGGTAAATTTAAATTTTTAATTTCATCTAACGTTGTATATTCATCAACTGTATATTCATACAAATACATATCATCATTTTTTTCAACTTCAAGATGTAAAAGATTTCTATGTTCTTTTGTTACTCTTTTAAAATCATGTTCACTTGATGCAACTACATCCGCTTTTTTTATTTCAACTGTGATGTTCCCCATATTCTTATCCCCCTATGTATAAAATATCGCCATTATAAATTCCCGCTTCTTGAAACGTTTTCTTTATTGACACACTTTCTTTTTTTCTTTTTGATGTTACATACTGCAATCCATCCAAATGTAATGATAGATTTGAATCTTTCGCAATAATATTTAATACATCTAGAATCACTTGATTTTCTTCAACTTTAAAGTCTGCAATTTGATTATTCGAAATGATACTTATGATCATACTTGTCATCCCTCACTTTTCTGTTCTTATTAATGCTTATTACAACCACACTTCCAATAATTGCTATTAATACTGCAACTATTGGTATATTATTCGTAAAGATACTTGTAGCATTATTCTCTTGATTTGTTGTATCCGCTTTTATAATTACTGGCTCTTGAAATATAGGTGTTAATTTATTAACTATATCCTCTTCTTCAAGCGTTTCATTATTGGAAAACAAAATACTTTTATCAATAGTTTCATTATTTCCTTCTAGTTGTATTTGCTTTGTGAACAAGGGTATCTCATTATCATCAGTTAACGATTTTCCACTTGATGAATTCATACTTTCTGTTGTCAATTCCAGATCGTTTCCTGACCCTTCCCCTTCATTTGCATCTTCTTGACTCAGATATGGAAGAAAAGAATAACTGCATAAAAGTAATGGCTTAATTCAACCGATGCGCACCTAACTTAGATTGTTACATGTATGATGATACATTGAAATGTAAGATTACCATATAAAAATAAGGAAGG
>NZ_SODD01000083.1 GCF_004365815.1 Breznakia blatticola | reverse complement strand
TTTTAGATTAGCTATTCAAAAACAAGGGGATGTTTTCTCCTATAGATAAACACCTGCAATATAGAAGTTCGGGGTTTATTGATTCTCAACATACTATTCAAGCAAAAACAAAAGATAGATTATATATCATCCACACGAAGTTGTTGATGACATAATCTATCTTTTTTGATATTTTTTCTTTGAAAGGATAAATTAAAAGACAGAAAACCCCAAAGTTTCGACGCTTTGTTTTCTGTCTTCCCAACTCTCTTTCGAGAGCACCATTTAAGGCATTTTTATGATAACAATTGTAAGAAAAGATTTCAACCATAATATTAGTAAATCCGCATACGAAACATATATTGATACATTTGATGCAACTACTGTTGTTTGCACAGAAGGGTGCGGCGGAACACACACTAAACATGGATTCTATAAAAGAAGTTATTACCACAACAACAATAAATGTTACATCTACATTCTTCGCATCAAATGTAATAAGTGTAATAAGACTCACGCAATACTTCCATACTTCCTTTTGCCATATTTTTTAATTCCTATATCTGATATCATCAACATTTTAACTTTATACACAAAGGATCAATACAAATGTTTTTTTGAGAGAAACTACATTTATGATGAGTCAAAAGTTTCCTATATAAAAAGAAGATTTTCTGGCTGTGTAATTCACAGTGTTAAAAACCTTTATCAATCACTTTATTCGCATCTAACAAAGAGCGTTCATTTAATAGAAATCATGGAACCCACATAACGTGATTGGTCATACCTGTAATCTTAATTTATACTGCAGTTACTAGCTTATAAGCATAGAAAACTAAGGAGATTATTTACAATGAAACAAATGATTTTAACAAATATAGTGAGGAACACTTTATGAAACAGGAACCTCGCATTTTAAACGACCAAACAATTCTGCAGTTATTCAATTTAAGTCCAGATAAAGTAGAAAAAATTGCATTTGAAAATCGAAGAGATGCATTGTATATCATGATTACATTAAGTAAGGAAGAACAAGTATGTCCAGTATGTTTAAATAAGACCAGTAAAGTAAAAGATTACACGAAAAAGAAGATTTTACATGCAGCAATAACGCATAAAGCATGCTATATCGAATATCGTGCTAGACGTTATATTTGTCCAACCTGTAAAAAGTCATTCGCTGAACATAATCCATTTTCATATAAAAATCAAAAGTTATCTGCATTGACCGTATCTAATGTCTTAGCAGATTTAAAAAGTTCACACGAGACATTTACAAGTGTAGCTAAACGATATGGAATTTCAACAGCAACAGTCACTACTTTATTTGATACACATGTCCAAATAGCAAGACGAAGATTACCAAAGTATCTGACCATTGATGAAGTCTATGCATTCAAAAGCGATAGAAGCAACTACGTATGTGTGTTAGTTGATTATTTGAACAAAACGACTGTTGATTTACTCCCCTCACGAAAGAAACAAGATTTATTACTTTACTTCAATCAAATTCCATTGGAAGAACGCAAAGAAGTTCTATTAGTTGGAATTGATATGTGGCATACATATCGAAGCGTTACAAAAATTGCATTTCCAAAAGCAAAATGTGTACTTGATAAGTTTCATTTAATAGCAGAGTTTCACAAGCGTCTCGACAAATTAAGGATTCAAATCATGAAGGAAATACAACCACCAAAGGCGTGGAAGAAATCAAGCGATATTAAAAAGCAATGTGCGTATCACGATAGAGACAAACAATACTATCTACTAAAGAAGTTCAATTGGTTACTTATGAAGAACGATGAATCCATTATCGAAATTGATAATAAAAAATGGAGGCTATTAGATCCAAACATACCAAAGAAAAAGAATCGAAAACTCGGTAGATACTGTAATTATTATGATATAAGAGAAATGATTTTAGAGATTGACCAACGACTAATAACTGCACTGAATCTAAAGTACACATTAGACACTTTCTATAAGGAAGCAACTCTAGAAACAGCAAAAACAAAATTAGAATCATTGATTCTAGACATGTCGAATAGTGAGATTCCAGGTTTCGTATCTTTTTCTCACACGTTAATCAATTGGAAGAATGAAATCATCAATTCTTTTCAATTAATAGAGAAAGTGATTCAAGTTAAGGATAAAGAAACAGGGAAAATGAAACACGTCCTTACTAGAAAAAGGTTAAATAATGGAATAATCGAAAACCGTAATAAAGTCATCAAGCAAATAAAGCATAATTCTAATGGGTTTCACAATTGGGAACGATTTAGAAATCGAGTACTTTATGCAATCAATGATGATAGTACCTATCGTATATATTCCACAAAGCTATAAAGGACTAGCC
>NZ_SODD01000082.1 GCF_004365815.1 Breznakia blatticola | reverse complement strand
TGTAAATTGTAAAATTAACTTGAAGAAAAAACGGAAAACCAAGTGATAAAAAATCGGAATTGCAATTGATGAATTTTCGGAATTATAACTTGAAGAGTTTTGACTTCAAGTTTTTTAGTATTTAAACTGAAAGTATGATGCAATTTTCTTTGTGTCATATATAGAAGGAGGTACTAAAAAATGAGTATCAGTAAAACAAGTAATGAGCGAAAGGAGGTAAAAGGAGTGAAAATAAACATTTCAGAATATGCAAGACAAAACAATATATCCTGGAATACAGCGAAGCGAAGGTTGACGTCGGGTAGTTATCGGAGGAAAAGGAAAATAAATAAGAAATCGAAATTAGATGACTATATGGAAATCATTGAAGTTAAGCTAACCAATTATAATTGCAGTGCAACAGCAATCTATTATTTCATAAAGGAAAAAGGATATACTGGTTCACTATCCCTAGTTATCAAACAAGTCAGCAAAATGAAAGCGAAACTGCATAAAAAAGCAACGTTAAGAGTTGAAACAACACCAGGATTGCAAGCACAAGTTGATTGGAAAGAAACTGTAACTTTACGTACAAAGGATAAAGAAGAATACACAATAAACATCTTTTTATATGTGTTATCGTATTCCAAATTCAAATATATAGAGTTAACTGTGGATCGTACCCAAAAAACATTGTTTACATGTATGAAACACGCGATTGAATATTGTGGAGGCAGTCCTGAAGAAATTTGGTTTGATAACATGAAGACGGTTGTCGATAGTCACGATATCAATACGAATGAGGTTAAATTTAACGATAAATTCATCCAATTCGCAAAAGACTGTCAATTCAAAGCCATCGCATGTAAACCATATCGTCCATGCACGAAAGGAATTGCGGAGAATGTAGCGAAACTTATGAATCGTCTTCAAGTATACAATGATGAATTTGAAGATTACGATGAATTGAACGCAATCGTAAAAAGACTCAATACAAATTTGAATTTGGAAGTAAGCCAAGCAACCAATCGTGTCTGTGTTGAGCTATTTGAAGAAAATGAAAAAGAGTATCTAGCAAAAATTAACTTAGATCATCTAAACTTTAAGCCTAACGTCGAAATTAGAAAAGTAAGTAATGAATCTATGGTAATGTACGAAAATGCTAAATACTCTGTGCCAACTGAATATCTTCATGAGCTTGTGGAAGTTCAGAGGAAAGACAACCAATTGTACATTCATTATAAAGGAAAGGAAATTGCTTGTCATACAATAAGTACTAAACGCTTTAATTATCGAAAAAATGATTTAACCGAAATAGTAAAAACAACTTTCCCAAACGCAAGTGAAGCATCTATTGAGCAAAAAGTTGAAGAGCGTCTTCAAGGTTATGACTGCTTTGGAAAAGCGAGGAAAAGAAAATGATGAATCAAGTATGGTATGTAGGAAGCAGGATGCTAGTTGGTGATGATGCAATATCACATATGATACAGTTGCGACAACAATTATTGAATACTAAAAAAATGATTCATAATCGCTTAGATGAAATTCGTTATCAATTAAACGGCTACGAAGAATCCTTCGAAGAAACATATGTAGCATTATATCAAGATGTAATGGAACTAGGAGAAGCATGTAGTATTGCACAGTTGCAGCTGGAAATGTTGATTGAAGAAGTGGAAAAAGGAGCAAGAAATAATGAATGGATATAATGAATTAATGAATAATTTGGAGCTATTAAAACTCACAAGAATAAAAGAAATATTACCTCAAAAATTAGATGTGTGTGAAGTTGATAATCAAAAATTAATCAACATATTAAATGACATAACGACAAAAGAAATAGAATGTCGTGATGCAAGAGCAAGAGAAATCAATGTGGCAATAAGCGGTTTTCCTTACATAAAGAGAATTAATCAATTTGATTTTGACTTTCAACCAAGTGTTGATCGAAATAAAATAATGGATTTAATGACATTGCGATTTATTGATAATGCAGAAAACATTGTATTCGTAGGTTTACCAGGTACTGGAAAAACGATGCTATCGTGTTGTATAGGAATAGAAGCAGCATCGAATAGAATTAGTACTTACTTTGTATCATGTAGTAAATTACTAGCAGATTTAAAAAAAGCAAAGTATGAAAACAAGTTAGAGTCTAGATTAAAACAATATCGCAAGTACAAGCTACTTATAATTGACGAATTTGGATTTTTAGCACTAAATAAAGATGATGCAAATTTACTCTTTCAGCTAGTAGCTCTAAGATATGAAAAGAAATCCACAATCATCACAACGAATATTGTTTTTTCAAAATGGGGAGAATCACTAAATGATCCAGTATTAGCAACAGCAATCTTAGATAGATTATTGCATCATAGTCATGTGATACAAATTGATGGACCTTCGTATCGAACTAGAGGTGTATTCAATGAAGAATAAGGTGCTTTATAATTGCATTTATGAAGATGATGATTTAATTGAATGGGAAGCGACTGTTGAACATACTGGCAATAATAAAGAAAATCATGAAACAATATTCACTGGAAGAGGTTCAAAAATAATAGCTGTTATCGGTCAATCAACTAATGGTAATTGGATATGTTTTCCTGAACGAGAATATGGATGCTATTTATCATCGTTAGATGATGTATTTTGGAACCAAGAAAAAATAGAAAATGGACTTGGTATCATCGACGCACAAACAGTTGCAAAAGGTTTGAAATATCTTAAAACTATTATCTAAATGAATACTAAAAATCAGGGATAAAGGTCCCTGATTTTTCTATAAGATTCATCAATTTATAATTCCGATTTTTCTTCAACTCATATTCCGAAAATTCATCAACTCTGATTCCGAATTTTCGTTAATTTATAATTGACATTTACA
>NZ_SODD01000081.1 GCF_004365815.1 Breznakia blatticola | reverse complement strand
TGTAGAATGGCATTCTTAATGCAACTGTCATAGTCATCATATTTGTTAGTGTTTTTGTTATATTATTATGAATTCTCATCTTGATTGTTACGAATCGTCATATTATTTGTTAATGAATATGAAAAAAAGGAACTTGGTTTACACTGAGTTCCTTTAAAATGGTAATTCATTATCACTATCATTTTCATTGTCGTAGTCAGTCACTACTTCATGAACTTGATTTATTACTGATCTTATCTTCTTGTTTTCTGTGTTTAGGTCATCAATTTTCGCGCCTAATTGGTGAATTAGTTGCACTAACTCTTCAATTTCTTTGATTGCTTCTTTTAGTGTTCTTGGATAAGTGTTCATTAGTGTTGCTTTCTAAAAGTTGGCGAATCATCGCTTCTACTTCTTTGGCATAAACTGGTTCAACTTTCGCAAGTATAGATTGCAAATAAGATTTTAATTCATTCTCTCTTATTATAATTTTTCTAGAATATTGCACTTTCATTCACCGCCTTCATTATGATTTCGCTGGTTATGGTTTCCATGTTTAGTTGATTGCCAATCATTAAACTTTTATCGCAAAGGTTGTTTGTGACTCTAGGAATACCGGAAGATGCATTTACGATTGCTTCGATTGCATTATCTTCATAGATAGCACTTACGCATCCAGCTCCTTCCAATTTCTTTGAAATATATTTCTTCATTTCTGTTTTGTTCATGCCATCCATCTCATAATTCATTACGATTCTTTGCCTCAGAGGCTCGTGTGCGTTTAAGCTTAGTGTATTGCGTATTTGTGGTAACCCTACAAGCAACACCACCGCTCGATCTTTGGAATCCATTTCAAAATTAAATAGCATCTTTAGATCATTTAATATTCCATTACGTATATAATTTGCTTCATCTAAAATAATAATTGGTGTAATCTTTTTTTCTATTGAAAGTCGATTAATTGCATCTTGTATTAATTTAAAATTCTCACTTTTTCTAAATGCTGGTATAATGCCTAACGCTATAGCCAACTGGCGATAAAACTCTGCGACCGTTGATGTTGATAACGATATATAGATTGGTTTATACAGTGAAGTTGATAGTGTACTAACCCAATGTCTAATCGTGGTTGTCTTTCCTTTACCCGGACCACCAATAAGCAATCCAAACCCTTTGTTCTCAGCTAAATAATTTAGTCTTCCTGTAACTTCTTTATACTCTGTGGTTTCTACAAGTATTTCCTTTGCATTCTTAATAAAGGGATTGAACTCCAAACCATACCTTCCATAGTAATTCATTCTGCATCCTCCCCAAATAACTTCACCTTATTCCTTTTTATATGTGCATTAGATGTCTTATCTAGAAGCTTAATCGGTGTGAGTGTTCCATCATCATCCACCACATACACTTCCTTCATATCACTTGAGTACCGTAATATGATGTAACTATTAGAATAACGGTAATGCACTTCGTATTCCTTGTTGTTTAAATGAATCACGCAATCTTTGCTGACTTTGCGTTTCATCTCCAATAAAAATGCTTCCTTTATCTTTTCTTCACTTAATCGATAGATGAGTTTGCTCTCTTGAAAAAAGCGATTTTGTGGACTTGTATCCAATGAGCGATGAATGTTTGTGTTATAGCTCTTTACATATGTTTGCAGACTTTTTCTTAGCTCTTGGAGATTTTTAAAGTCACTTCCTTTAATCCCTGACATCCATTGTTGCTTCAATGTTTTGAAAAATCGCTCAATCTTTGCTTTACTTGTTGGCGTATATGGCTTGCAATAATGTAAGACAGTTCCTATTCTTGCCGCTAATAACTCCATTTGCCCATTACGGTACGGGCTTCCGTTATCAAAGTTAAACACCTTTGGCTTTCCATAACACATGATTGCTTTACGCATCACACTCATGAGATTGATAAAGTTATCTTCATAAAATACATCAATCCCTGTAATCATTCTGCTTGCATCATCAATAAAGGCTATAATATAGGTTCTTCGCTTTTTCGTTCCTTCTTGCAAATATATACACACACTACTATCTGCACACCATACTTCATTGATATGTGCTCTTTCGTATCGATGCATTTCTTTTTCTGCTTGCCGACTTTGATTCCGAATTCCTTTCACATACCTTGTAACCGTACTTAGCGATACATCTCTTTTGGTTACTACCTGCTGTTCCAATAGTTTCTGATATAACATCGTTGATGGCAACTTCGGATGTTCTTCTAAATACTGCTCCAAATACCAATGGACTTCACTGCTTATTTTCCTTGGAGTTTTTTGGACCGTTCTTCGCTTTGGTTTTAATTCTTCAAATCCTCCTTTTTGATAACGATTGTACCATCTTCGAATCGTATGCTCATGAACTTTAATCAATACTCCTTCAGGATCTACATAATGATGCTGTGCTGCATCACGAAAAAACGCACTATTCGTTGTATGTTCTTTTATTGTTCCACTCACTAATGGCGCGATGATTCCATACCTAAACACTGCTATTTTTTCTAACTTCTTTTCTTTATCCATGCTTTTTTCCTCCTTAGAGTCAGTTTACATAATTTTCTTATAACTTTACTCCAAGCCTATGTTGGTCATTATACTAAAGAATTAATCGTTGCATGAATTTGCATGAATTGTCGTCCGTATCCTTTGAAGACTCGAAATACGAGTCGTTCATCAAATACTATTTTAAGTACGGTTAACCGTTCCTTCCAGTGCTTAAAATATTGACTTCTAATATTGCGCACGCGATCAAAAGATATACAACCAATTGTGTACCACGTATCAAATAGTTCCTGATCATCTTTACACTGCACAATTCGAATATGAATGGATAAACTAAATCGGGAATAGGGCACCATGCAGGATAGAAGTATGCTATGTGTTACCCTACAACTTTTGCAGAATATTCGTTGTATACGTATTTCCTCTAGAATATCTTCCCAAACAAACATTCTTGTATAATATCCCCAGAATATGAATTCTCCAACAACTCCGCACGATGGACAAACAATATGATGTATTTCAATTGTACACAAACATATAGCATAAATTGTTTTCAATGTTCTTTTGATGCAAATTTCTTCTGTGAATGTCTTGATTTCTTCTATTATTTTAGTTACCATATAGTTGCTATTAAGCGGGAAGAAAATTGGTGTCTTGCAGGACGATTTTCTTCTTTTTATTTTGCTTAGTAATTCCTTTCTATTTATCCATAACATAAAAACCAGCATTTGCATATATTTGACTAGCTTTTAGTCATACTTTTGCAATTGCTGGTTCATTTGTTTTGACTAGATTTTTCAATTTCCTTTGCATTTGTCATGCTATTCTACA
>NZ_SODD01000080.1 GCF_004365815.1 Breznakia blatticola | reverse complement strand
TGTTAAACATCAAATAGATATGACTAGAAAAACAAAGAAAAAGTCATTTTATTATTTCCATTGAGATAATCTTGGAAACTATAAATTGACTTTTTAATTGCCAAATTGTATGACTAAGTTAAGAAAGGAAAAGACAAAAAAATAGAAGAAAACAACGACATCCTTTGCATAGAGTTCTTGTTTTCTTCCCGCTTTGTCAAGCAATTATATGTTACCTCTATTTCAATTAGACTGCAAGTGTTTAGTAAAAACGATTTATGAATTGTATCTATTAAAATTTCATCCTACACAAATTAAATGTCCTGGTGGAGACTCTCATCAATACGTTTTAAATGGCACGTATAACAGATATCTAATCCTATTAGTGATGGATAATCTAGTCTATATAGAATTTACTGTACAACGCGTATATTGTAAGACATGTGGAACATCACATGCATTATTACCCGATACAATAATACCTTACTTTACGTATTCATATTCTGTTGTGTTATTTGCATTGGCAATGATTTACGTAGAACATAGAGAGATTCAAGAAGTATGTGAATATTTTGATCATAAAATCCCGCGTCAATTAATTAAACAATGGTGCAAACGTTTTGATAGACAGTATATTCTAATGGCAATTGTGCAAAGAGTTCGTGAAAAAACAAAAGCAGGTGTAATAACAAATCTCATTTCTTCATCAACGAGAATGCAACTGCAACGCTTTCACGAAGAGCATCAACACTGTTTTTTGCACATTCCTATAACCTCAAAGATTATAAATTCATCATGAAAGCATCATCACACCATAATTACATGTACTCTGAGAGCGACCGATATTATAGTGAGCATACAAGGAGGTGTTCGCTATGGATGAACAAATGATGAAGAAAATTGCATTATTTAGATATGCACTAATTGCACCATTAATCAATGGTACTTTTCAAGGTGAGAGTAAATCGCAATATTATCGAGATTTATCAAAAAAGAAGTATGAATTACCTAATGGTCGGGAAGTAATGTATGCACCAGGAACATTTAAGTCATGGTACCTATTGTACAAACAGAAAGGATTTGATGGATTGTATCCTAAGACGAGAAACGACATTGGGATGACAAGGACATTGGATAATGAGAGTAAGCAGAGAATCCATGAACTCAAAGAAAAATATCCCTATATAACAGCAACAATGGTTCATCAAAAGTTACTAGAGGAGGGTTATATTAGTGTAAAATCAACGTCACTAACAACGATCACAAGATATATTGCGAGAAACAACTTAAAGAGTAAACAACTCGCAGGAAAAGAAAGGAAAAGTTTTGCATTTGAAAAGGCAAATGATTGCTGGCAGGCAGATACATCCCACACAATATATCTTACAGAAAAGGGGAAAAAGAGGAAGGTGTATTTAATTCTCTTTCTTGATGATGCAAGTCGATTAGTGGTGGGATTTGATTTCTTCTATGAAGATAGCGCGGTAAATGTACAAAAGGTATTTAAAAAAGCAATCGCGACTTATGGAATACCCAAGCGATTGTATGTCGATAATGGATCAAGTTACGCAAACCAACAATTATCGCTAATTTGTGCAATGCTAGGAGTTGTACTCATTCACACAAAGCCATATGATGCACAAGCAAAAGGCAAAGTAGAAAGAATATTTCGAACTATAAAAGACCAATGGATGAGAGCAGCTGACTATGGTCAGTTTCATACGCTTGAAGATGTTCGAATTTCATTAGAAGAATACTTAAGAAAGAAGTACCAAAACAAAGTACATAGTGCATTAAAGATGAGTCCGAAAGATCGTTATATCACAGATCAAAACGAAATAAGGTATATAGACGAGAAAACGTTAGAAGATGGATTTTTACATACAGAAAATCGGAAGGTGAGAAATGATGCAACCATTACATTAAATCGACAAATGTATGAGGTGCCGCAAAAATACATAGGAATGATGTTGAAAATCAAATATGATCCGAGTAATTTAGAAGAATTATACATTTATGAAGATAACATGAGAAAAGAAAGTGTTTATATGCTACAAAGAGTAGATAATTCAAAAGTTAAACGTAAATACATTGATTTTTCTATGGTTGAGGATGACTTATGAAACATCTAAGTTATTATGGATTGAGCCATAACCCCTTTGAAAAAGGTGTTGATATAAAACAAAAGTTTGAAAGTCAGGATTACAAGCAAGCAACATCACGATTGGAATATTTGAAAAGTGTGAAAGGTATTGGTGTTTTTACTGGTAATTCTGGTATGGGAAAAACTTATACGATGAGATGCTTTCGCAACTCATTAAACCCAAGTTTATATAAAGTTGTATACTTGGCGATGTCAACGTTAACGGTATTAGAGTTCTATAAAGCTTTAGCATATGGGTTAGGCATTGAACCTGCCTTTAAAAAAATTGATATCTTCAAACAAATACAAGAAACGATTGAACATATGAGCAAAGAGAAGAGGATGATACCCACAATCATTATTGATGAAGCTCAATATTTGAAAACAGATATACTTAATGATTTGAAAATATTACTGAATTTCCAAATGGATTCGACTAATCCATGTATCGTAATACTTACAGGACAAAACATTCTAAAAAACACATTAAATAAGAATATACATGAAGCGCTTCAACAACGAATCGTTATTAACTACACTTTTGAAGGAATTAGTAAAAGTGAAATAGCAAGTTATATCCAAGCTTCTCTAGCGAATGCAAACGTAAATGTACCATTGTTTACTGATGGGGCGATAGAAGCGATAGCATCATGTAGTGGAGGGTCGTTACGAAAGTTGAACAGTATACTGACAAATTGCTTAATTGCAGGATGTCAAAAAGATGAAAAGGAAATCAATACAGATACCGTAATGCGTGCTCAAAATGAAGTGGAGTTGATTTGATGAATGAACATCTTCAACAATTACAGCTACACCCAAAGCATAAAACAATATTAGCCAATGAAATTAAAAAGAGTATTGATTTCTATCGTGATAACTCAATTTGCAAGGATGAATTATCGCACATAATTAAACACTATGCAGATCATTACGGTTACTTACTATTTCAACAAGATTATGAAGTAAATACGCGTATAAAGTATATACTTGGAAATCGAAGACTAAAGATAATGTTTGAAGTTCTAGAACCACAACAATTATATTTCTATTGAGAGGATGATCCTCTCTTTTTTAAACGGATAAAATATAATGACTATGTAGGTAAAAATAAATATAGAAAGGATAATTAAATTCGACTTTCATAAGGTGCTGTTGGTTGAAATAATGTGACTACGTTTGGTTAGAATAAAGCGCCGAAGCACA
>NZ_SODD01000079.1 GCF_004365815.1 Breznakia blatticola | reverse complement strand
ACCTTCCTTATTTTTATATGGTAATCTTACATTTCAATGTATCATCATACATGTAACAATCTAAGTTAGGTGCGCATCGGTTGAATTAAGCCTTTTTTTATACTCTTCTATATGTAAATCATGTATAAATTCCGTATACAATATAACTATTTTCATATGATGGGCATATAAATTGACAGATTCCACATGACCCGTAAAATAAAATTAGTGCAATATAAAATCATTGATGAATAGAAAGAAATCACGGTGTGTGTCAGAAACGTGTTAAGGGAAGAAAGTATGAAAAAAGAACAGAAAAATCCAATTACAGTAGACATTGTTTTAGATGTTCAAAAAGGTAGCATTCATGCATTTGAAAAAATATATGAGCAATATCATAAGCGCATATACTTTTTTGCTTTGCACCATGTAAGTGATCAAGAAATTGCGAGCGATGTTGTGCAAAATACATTTATTGCAGTTCACCGACATGTCGCAAAATTAAAACATCCAGAAGCATTCCATGTATGGATTATGCGAATTGCGTACAATGAACTAATTAACATTGTCAGAAAACCAAAAGTAGAAACCATTTCATTGGAACAGGCAAAAGATGTAGATGCATATATTGATAAACATCGTTTTGTAATGCCTGAAAATGGTGATGATAAAATGATTTATGAAGTTGTTTCGTACAAAGTGAATACACTTGATGCGAAGTTTAAAGATGTCGCAACTTTAAAATTTCTTAATGGATATTCAGAAAATGAAATTGCATCAATAATGAATATTCCATTGGGAACAGTAAAAAGTCGATTGCGTAAAGTAAAAACAACTTTACAAAAATCATTGAAGGAACAAGGATTAACTCCACAAACCTACAAAGCAAGAGCACTTGCATTTACACCATTGATGTATCAAACGTATGCGTATATGTTTGAAACGGAAACTGCAAATGTGAGTTTGCATACAAATATCACGGAACTGATGCAATCACCAATACCGAAGGTGGCTGCTGCAGGCATTAGTGCATGGAAAATCACGCTTGCTGGTTCATTATGTATTGCTGGAGGTGCTGCAATTTGGTTTGTAATGCCTGAAGATAAACCAAAAGTTAAAGAACCAGTAGCAATTGTGGAGCCAAGTCATATTGCAAATGTAGTCTATAGTGATAACTACACCAATCAGCCAATCGAAGTTAGTGTTGAAACAACCAATGATAACTATGACAAAATATTGTTGAATCAAAGAGAAGATTTAACAATTTATGAAAATGGAAATTATGAAGTACATCTGATGAAAGATGACAAGGTTGTAGATAGCTATAGCTTTGAAGTAAATAACATTGATATCGACTTGCCAGAATATCAGGGATATACACTTGATGGAGATGTATGTACCGTGTATATAAAAGATTGGATATCTGGTGTGGATGAAGCAAAGATTCGCTATATAAAAAATGGTGATCCATATCTTCAATTTACATATAACAAAGATACACAAACCATAACTTTCGTGTATGAAAGCTATTCATCAAATGTTTTTTATGTGACAGATCAAGCGGGTAATGAACTCAAAGTTTCACTCGAATCTGAAAATTATTTTAAAAAAAGTGATCCAAGTGTGTGATGTGTCTCGTCTTAAGAAGCAACTAGGGATAAATTAACGTTGTTTCTAGACGGTCATGTGTTGAAGGAGGAAATAGAGATGAAAAAAGTAAAAGTATTCTTAAGTTTGATGATGGTGATTGTGTTTGGACTAAGTGCATATACGATGCAAATAAGTGCAAGCGAAAATGATGATCCAGGAATTCAAGTAGATGCAACAGCTTCTAGTACAGTTGTTGCTGGTAGTGATGATATGTATAGTTTAGACTTATCAATCGTAGGTGGAAAAACAAGTGAAAATGGAGTTACATATGAGCCTATTGATGTTGTTTTACTATTAGATACTTCATATAGTATGCATGGTGAACCATTTACAACAGCTAAAGAAAGTGCAAAACAATTCGCAACAGAACTACTTGCACATAGCAATCGTAATATACGTGTTAGTGTAATTGGATTTGGTGGGGGAATGACAATCCCTGGAACTAGCGATACATATCCAAATGCGATTACATATGTTGAACTTTCAAGTGATAGTAATCAAGTAGCACAAGCAATTGACAATATCACGATTACAGGTGCACAAACTGCAATGAAAGATGGAATTGAAGCAGCCAAAACACAATTTGATTCTTATAGCAATGCTTCAGCTATGCAATATCTAGTTTTATTAGGAGATGGAGCACCACAAGACGATTCAGTTTCTAGTGATGTTACGTACCGTGATTCATGTTATGCATCGATGCAAGCACTAGTTAGTAACAACGAAAATGTACATATTACTTCAATTGGATATCGATTAGATAAGGTTACACAAGAAGCAAGAGATGTTCTTTACAATTTGTCACAAATGAGTACATCTGGTCAATTCTATGATGCTTCTGAAGATAATTTATCAAGTGTTTTTGATGGGATTTATGTTGATATCTATACATTTATTGAAAAGTTAGATATCGAAGTACAAATTCCAGAAGGATTTACATATGTACCAAATTCACTAACAACTATAAGCAACGTAGTTGTTGATGATAGATTAGCAGCACAAAGTCGTATATTAAAAATTCATACAGGACAAATGAGTGAACTTGATCATATTGATTTATCATTTAAAGTGCAAATTGAGCAAAATACAAATAAAAAAGTTGGAAATACACTTGTATACAATTTTGATTACGACTACAAAACAGCAACAAGTGTAAAACAAGCAAATACAACAAGTTCAGTAGATTTACCAATTTATGAAGTAGCAACAAATAGTGGCGAACATGGACGTGTTTCAACTTCACGTTTAGTAGGTAAAGGTGCAAGTTATCAAGTTGCATGGGAAGCAGATGCAGGATACCAAGTATCAAAATTGTTGGTAAATAATCAAAGTGTAAATGTAGCAGATAAGCAAACAAGCTATACAATTGAAAACATTACAGATAACCAAAATGTACAAGTTAGTTTTGCGAAAGTACCTGTTGAAAAGCCAGTAACACCTACACCTAAACCAACGCCTACACCAAAACCAAGTGAAAAACCTTCGGTTGATGTAGATAAAAAAGATAAAATTGTTGTAAGTGTAGAAGGTGTAAATGGAAGTGTGAAAACTGCAGATACATCAAATGGATTATTCTACATGGGATTATTAGTTATCTCAGGTGCAGTGATTTTCTACACACGAAAAAAAGTAAGAACACAAAAATAAACAAACTGTAAAGACAAGGTGTAATTTTATCAACTGTGATAAAGTTTGTGCTTTGTCTTTTTAATATTTATTGATCCTTGCTCAATTTACAATTATTGGACAAGTATATGACA
>NZ_SODD01000078.1 GCF_004365815.1 Breznakia blatticola | reverse complement strand
TACCTTCCTTATTTTTATATGGTAATCTTACATTTCAATGTATCATCATACATGTAACAATCTAAGTTAGGTGCGCATCGGTTGAATTAAGCCAATTATTTTCAATGACCGTATTTTTTCTTTCAATAAATTGCTTAGAATCATTATTGTCTATATCCTTTGTAAAATTGAAAAAATAGAATTATTTATCAAAGTAGGATAAACTTACATCTTTAATATAAACTGCATCTGTATTCCTATCGTTTATGTACCTTAACAATGTATCAGCATCACTTTGTACTCTAATTCCAAGGATAGTTGATTCTCCACTTTCGACGATTTTCAATTGCTCCTGAATAAGCTTATACTCTTCGCTCGATCCAAGTATCTTAACTACCGTTTCTTGAGAAGCTAAGAATTCAAGTTGCTTTTTATAGTACTTTTTCAGTTCCGAAGCACTGTCATAATCTGTATTCATGCGACCATTTCTCGTCCAAATTGCTCTATTTTGTCTTGCTAAATTTAATCCAAGCGTTTTTCCATCACTTGCATACATACAAGCATAATCAATATTATTACTATAACTTTGACGACTTAGTAATAATTTTGAAAGTTGCTCGTAACTTATTGGTTTTTTAAAGCGTATGGAATAATCATATCTAGCAGTTTTTGGTAATTCCGAAATTGTTTCGAGATAGTTTTCCTTTTCATAGTTCCATGATACATCAGCTTCTCCTTTGTTTTCATAATCATGTTCATCTTCATTTAAATCAAATGTTGAAGAAATAAGTTTACTATCCTTTATAACGATTTCCGTTGGAATACCATTATTTTCTCTATTCAGTCCAAATGAATTATATCTACCATAAATAGAATATTCAGTTAATCCATTTCGAAGTATGCTTTTTGTATCATAATAATCAAACGAATATGTTCCGCTCGAATTTGTTGTTTCTACATATGCAGTCAGCACATATTGAAATATATCATATGATTCATTCTTAATTACTACTTCTTCTTTCAATGGATTAAAATTTGAATTTGTCTTCCATGAACGATATCCAAAAACTGTAGCAGTTATTAAAACACCAAGAATTACACAAACAACAACGATTCTATTATATATATTTTTTCGCAAACCAAGTCTTGTTTCTTTTATTATTTTATCGTCTTCTGAATGATCATTTTTCATTTCAAACATTTTATCAAATTCATCTTTTTTCATAACAACTTCTCCTTTTTTGCAATTTGTTTTAGCTTTTCTTTTACTCTGTAACGTATCATTCTCATTGTGTTCACTTCAAGTTCGAAATGACAAGCGATTTCATTATCACTTAGATTCGATGTTAGACTTAATAACATAATGTCTCGTTCTCTTTGTGCTAGTTCATAAATCTTGGAATATAACCATCTAGTTTGTTCATTTTTGATATAAGTTGCTGTAGCATCATACGGATCTTGTACCCAATCAACATTATATTTATTTGTGTCGATTAAAAATTTGTCCTTTCGGACAGTATCGATATAGAGATTTTTCAACACTCGAAATAACCAAAACTCAATATTTGGATTCTTATAGTCATAGGATAGTATTGCACGAACTATTGTCTCGGAGGTTAGGTCTTCTGCTTTCTCTTTTGACTTTGTTAGTGAAAGAGCGTACAAAAAAAGTTGTTGTTTATATCGAACATATATTTTCTCCATCCAATCTTGATTATTTCTATTCATATGTTCTTGCTCTCCCCTTACTAATATAACGAATGAGATTTAAAAAAACCACAAACTTTTTTCACTTTTTATTAACTATTAAATCAATAAAATGAAAACCAATAGAAAAAGCATCTCTATATACCGTACTTTTCAATACATAGAAATGCTTTACTTAATAGTCAATGTAATTGTTCAAATATTTGTTAATACTTTTTTTGTAACAAAGCATTTTACAAATGTAAATTCAAATACATTTTAAGATACGCATATTTTAATTATCAAGGTATGTTTCTAAACAAAATAGTTTTTCTTGTTTATATGTTTCATCAACAAGACTTATTGGTTTTAAAATCAACTGTTCCTTCTGTTGTTTTGATAAGTGTTTAATTTTGTATTCAAGCTTACTAGCTAAACTACGATTATCACATGACCATAATGCTTCAAGTGCTACTACATTTCTTGTTTTTGTATACTTTGCAGCTTTGTCGCTTTTATAGAAATGTTCTTTTACTCGTTTTGCTATATCTGTTGTGATGCCTGTATAAATTGAATCATCATCACAACGAAGCATATAAATATAATACATAGATATCGCTTATAGTGAAGCAATCACTTCTGCATTTAATTCTTTGATGAATTCAATTGCTAGTGCAATTGTATGATCCACATCACTTGACGAAATATAGCCATAGTGTGTATGTGCATATCGTGTTGGAATCCCCAAAACTAAACATGGTACGCCTGTATCAGCAATGTGGATAGCTGCTCCATTTGTTGAACCTGCTTTTCGTACAGTGCATTGAAATGGAATGTCATATTTAGTTGCAACTTCTTTTGCTTTTTCAATTAATGAAGGATTTGAAATCATTCCACTATCCATATAACGAATTTGCGGTCCACTATGTAACTTTCCTTGCGGATGTGTAATATCGCTATATACATCATCAGCTGGTGAACCTTCAAAGATAATTGCTAAGTTAGGTTTTACTTTATTTACACTCACTTTTGCACCACGTGTACCGACTTCTTCCTGTGCTGCAATTGCGCCGACAACTTGTACATCGACAGTTTCTTTTGCCAGTGCTTTAATCATTTCTAATACGCAGTAACAACCAATACGATTATCAAATGCTTTCCCCATAAGTAATCCGGTTGCTTCTATTTCTTCCATATACACTTCTGGTGCTATTGGATCACCAAGTGTTATATGAAATACGTTTTCTACTTCATGTTTTGATGTAGCACCAATATCCACAAAGATATCATCCATTTCTAAAGCTTGTTCTCTTTGCTTGGCACTCATAAAGTGTGGAGGTCTAGAAGTTGTTGTCCCTTTTACGTATTGTCCATCACGCGTTTTGATAATTACTCGATGTGCAGGTATAGTATGTAAAATCCAACCTCCTAGTGGTACGATACGTAATAATCCATTATCACAAATATCTTGCACCATAAAACCAACTTCATCACTATGTGCATCCAGCATCACAGTTGGTAATTCACTTTCTTCATAATTAATATATACATTTTTCAAGTGATCTACTTCTACATTTGCTGTTGTATGACGTTTTATAATTTCCACTACATCTTCTTCATGACCAGATGGTCCAAATGCATTACTTAACGCTTCAGCGAGTTGTTTATTCATCCCATTACCTCCAAAATTCTTTATGTCTATTCTACCATTTTCTCAAAAAAATAAAAGGGGCTGTGACACTTAGTACAGCTTCAAATCATAAAAATAACGCCTAAACTCGTAAGAGAATAGGCGTTATTTTTGGTATAATTTATTTGTGA
>NZ_SODD01000077.1:1281-3713 GCF_004365815.1 Breznakia blatticola | reverse complement strand
AACCCTGAACGAGCAATGCCGCGTGAGCGAAGAAGGATTTCGGTCTGTAAAGCTCTGTTGTGAAGGAAGAACGCCTGGTACAGGAAATGGTATCAGGGTGACGGTACTTCACCAGAAAGCCACGGCTAACTACGTGCCAGCAGCCGCGGTAATACGTAGGTGGCAAGCGTTATCCGGAATTATTGGGCGTAAAGGGAGCGTAGGCGGTTTAATAAGTCTGAAGTTAAAGGCAGTGGCTCAACCATTGTATGCTTTGGAAACTGTTAGACTAGAGTGCAGAAGAGGCAAGTGGAATTCCATGTGTAGCGGTAAAATGCGTAGATATATGGAGGAACACCAGTGGCGAAGGCGGCTTGCTGGTCTGCAACTGACGCTGAGGCTCGAAAGCGTGGGGAGCAAATAGGATTAGATACCCTAGTAGTCCACGCCGTAAACGATGAGAACTAAGTGTTGGAGGAATTCAGTGCTGCAGTTAACGCAATAAGTTCTCCGCCTGGGGAGTATGCACGCAAGTGTGAAACTCAAAGGAATTGACGGGGGCCCGCACAAGCGGTGGAGTATGTGGTTTAATTCGAAGCAACGCGAAGAACCTTACCAGGCCTTGACATCCCAAGCAAATATATGGAGACATATAGGAGGTTATCTTGGTGACAGGTGGTGCATGGTTGTCGTCAGCTCGTGTCGTGAGATGTTGGGTTAAGTCCCGCAACGAGCGCAACCCTTGTCTTTAGTTACTAACATTAAGTTGAGGACTCTAGAGAGACTGCCGGTGACAAACCGGAGGAAGGTGGGGATGACGTCAAATCATCATGCCCCTTATGGCCTGGGCTACACACGTACTACAATGGCAGTTACAAAGAGCAGCGAACTCGCGAGAGCAAGCAAATCTCATAAAGGCTGTCTCAGTTCGGATTGGAGTCTGCAACTCGACTCCATGAAGTCGGAATCGCTAGTAATCGTAGATCAGCATGCTACGGTGAATACGTTCTCGGGCCTTGTACACACCGCCCGTCAAACCATGGGAGTTGGTAATACCCGAAGCCGGTGGCATAACCTGTTTACAGGAGTGAGCCGTCGAAGGTAGGATCGATGACTAGGGTTAAGTCGTAACAAGGTATCCCTACGGGAACGTGGGGATGGATCACCTCCTTTCTAAGGAGAAAGTACACAACTTTGTTTCGAACATATTGAAAGTTTCCTATTTAGTTTTGAAAGACTTAGTCTTTCGAAAAAGAAGTTAGATCTTTGAAAACTGAATAACAGAAGACATTAGAGAAGAAGAATGTTATATAACATGAGTCTTTTCGAATAGTTTGTAAGATAAAATCGAGAAAAACAGTCGTTACGTTTGTTTGAAAGAATAAAATGTAACAACAACAGTCTCTGATATGAAAATATTAGAAAAAACAAGACAGTTATCGAAATAAAATACGCTATAAACAAACACACTAAAATTTGAAGAAATTGGTAAGTGATTAAGTTAATAAGGGCGTACGGTGGATGCCTTGGCACTATGAGCTGAAGAAGGACGCAACTAACGGCGAAACGCGTCGGGGAGTGGTACGTACACAACGATCCGGCGATATCCGAATGGGGGAACCCAGTGGAAGTAATGATCCACTATCCATAAGTGAATACATAGCTTATGAGAGAGCAACCTAGGGAATTGAAACATCTTAGTACCTAGAGGAAAAGAAAACAACAGTGATTCCCAGAGTAGCGGCGAGCGAAATGGGAGCAGCCCAAACCGACTATGAGTCGGGGTAGTAGGACTGCGACGTGGGATTTTATGATGTTAGTAGAATGGCATTGAAAGGCCAACCGTAGAGGGTGCAAGTCCCGTATACGAAAACAAAGTAAACCCTAGCAGTATCCTGAGTACGGCGAGACACGAGAAATCTTGTCGGAATCAGCCAGGACCATCTGGCAAGGCTAAATACTACATAGTGACCGATAGTGAACCAGTACCGTGAGGGAAAGGTGAAAAGAACCCCGGGAGGGGAGTGAAATAGAACCTGAAACCGTATGCTTACAAGAAGTCAGAGCCCGTTAAAGGGTGATGGCGTGCCTTTTGTAGAATGAACCGGCGAGTTACCATATCGTGCGAGGTTAAGTAGAAAATACGGAGCCGAAGCGAAAGCGAGTCTTAATAGGGCGGAAGTACGATTTGGTAGACCCGAAACCAGGTGATCTATCCATGACCAGGTTGAAGTTGAGGTGAAACTCAATGGAGGACCGAACCGACTATCGTTGAAAAGCTAGCGGATGAGTTGTGGATAGCGGAGAAATTCCAATCGAACCTGGATATAGCTGGTTCTCCTCGAAATAGCTTTAGGGCTAGCGTCGAAGTTGAGTCGTATGGAGGTAGAGCACTGAAAGTATGATGGCCCCATCTCGGGGTACTGATTATTATCAAACTACGAATGCCATAC
>NZ_SODD01000077.1:0-1185 GCF_004365815.1 Breznakia blatticola | reverse complement strand
ACAGATATATTCGGCAGTCAGACTGTGGGTGATAAGGTCCATGGTCAAAAGGGAAACAGCCCAGATCACCAGCTAAGGTCCCAAAATGTATGCTAAGTGGAAAACGATGTGGGGATGCACAGACAACTAGGAGGTTGGCTCAGAAGCAGCCATCCTTTAAAGAGTGCGTAACAGCTCACTAGTCGAGTGACCCTGCGCGGAAAATGTACCGGGGCTAAGCATACTACCGAAGCTGTGGATTCGTATCTATTAGATATGAGTGGTAGAGGAGCGTTCCATTCGTCGTTGAAGCTGTACCGTAAGGAGCAGTGGAGAGTATGGAAGTGAGAATGCCGGTGTGAGTAGCGAGATGTAGGTGAGAATCCTACACACCGATAGCCTAAGGTTTCCAGGGGAAGGTTCGTCCGCCCTGGGTAAGTCAGGACCTAAGATGAGGCCGAAAGGCGTAGTCGATGGACAACAGGTTGATATTCCTGTACCCGCGTAAAAATGATGGAGTGACGGAGACGGTTAGTATATGCCACTTAATGGATTGTGGTCTAAGCGAGGTAGCTTGTATGTAGGAAAATCCGCATACTATAAGGCGAAGGCGTGATGGGGAAGCGAAAGCATTCGTGCGAGTAGTGAAGTATATGATACCGGCTTCCAAGAAAAGCTTCTAGTATTAATTTTATGACGGCCTGTACCGAAACCGACACAGGTGGGCAAGGCGAGAAGCCTGAGGTGAGCGAGAGAACTGTTGCCAAGGAACTCGGCAAAATGGTCCCGTACGTTCGCAAGAAGGGACGCTCTATAAATAGAGCCGCAGTGAATAGGCCCAAGCGACTGTTTATCTAAAACACAGCTCTCTGCTAAGTTGAAAGACGACGTATAGGGGGTGACTCCTGCCCGGTGCTGGAAGGTTAAGGGAATCTGTTAGAGCTAGACTCGAAGCAGTGCACTGAAGCCCCAGTGAACGGCGGCCGTAACTATAACGGTCCTAAGGTAGCGAAATTCCTTGTCAGGTAAGTTCTGACCCGCACGAAAGGAGTAACGATTTGGGCGCTGTCTCGGCAGCAGACTCGGTGAAATCTTAGTACCTGTGAAAATGCAGGTTACCCGCAACTAGACGGAAAGACCCCATGGAGCTTTACTGTAGCTTGATATTGAGTTTTGATTAAACATGTACAGGATAGGTGGGAGACG
>NZ_SODD01000076.1 GCF_004365815.1 Breznakia blatticola | reverse complement strand
ACACAACTTTTAGAAGACAACAAAAAAACCAAGCAAAATTCACTTCATCGATGAATTTTGCTTGGTTAATGGATTCTTAACTTAATGACATTAGGAATTGATTTATCTTTTATGAAAGATGAGGATAAAGAAATATTTGAGGAAGGAAAGGTCGATTTTATTGGAGTCAATTTTTATTGTAGGAATTTAGTGGGACCTGATAAGTATGGGAAGTCTCAAGTTTCATATAATAATAAGGGTAGTGAATCAAATGCAATAGAAGGTTCTGTAATTAAGGGATGGTTTGCCTCTCAAGATGATCCCTATGCAGAAAAAAATCAATGGGGAAGAGAGGTGTATGGAAAATCGATGTATGATGGATTATTGTATTTATCGAATATGTATCCAAATACACCGATCTATATTACAGAAAATGGACATGCAAGTTATGATGAAGTCGAAAATGGACAAGTAAATGACTTTGAAAGAGTTAGAATCATGCGCAGTTTTCTTGAGTGGCTTATTGTAGCAAAGAGAGAAGGAGTTGACGTAAGAGGATATTATATGTGGTCAACAATGGATTTATACAGTTGGGTGAATGGATATAAAAAGAGATATGGATTAGTTTATGTTGATTTTGAAAATAAGTTCGAAAGAATTCCAAAAATGAGTTATTTTTGGTACAAAAGTTTTATTTCCGAGTACCAAAAAAAATACGAGTAAAATGAATACTAATAAAAATAAGTGGGCTATAATTGAACTGTTTTTAGTAAATGCATATTGGGGGTATACAACTGTTTTAATGAAGAATGTGCTCCAATATATGTCAAGTAATGCTTATATTCTGTTAAGATTTACGTCTGCAGCGTTGTTTTTATGTATAATTTACTATAAGAAAATTAGGACTATAAATTACAAAACATGGATTCGTGGCTTGCTGTTGGGAGTTACTATAGCGCTACCTATGTTATTGTCAGTATATGGTTTGAACTTTACATCTGCCTCCAATTCAGTATTCATTGGGCAGTTATCATTTATAATTGTTCCAATGTTCGTTATGATTTATCATCGAACTAAGCCCTCAATATACTTTATTATTACAACAGTTTTATTGCTTTTGGGGTTGATAATATTTTCTGATGCTATAAACAGTGGATTTAACTCAGGTGATTTCATTACATTTATTGGTATGTTCATCAACTGCATTACAATTCTATTAACTTCGCATTTTATGAAAAATGAAGATGCATTGGAATTAGGCATCGCTCAAATTATTGGAGCAGCAGTGGTTTCAATACTATTCGGGTTGCATGATTTGCCAAAAGTTGAATGGTGTAATGAATCAATATTAATAATCATACTAACAGGAATTATTGGTTCAGGAGTGGCATTTACTATGAGGACTCATAGTCAAAAATATTTATCTCCAATTTTGATTTCGGTAATGTCTGTTGTCACGCCAATATTTGGTTTGATAGGGGCATCACAGATACCAAATTTACAAAATCAAGTTGAAATAATTACGTCTCCTAAAATTTTCGGATCAGTAATGCTTATAATTGCATTATTATACTATACTACAAATGAATTAAAACCGAAAAAAAGAAAAATGCCTTAAATGGTGCTCTCGTAAGAGAGCGGAGAAAGACAGAAACTAAGCGGCTAAACTTGGGGTATTCTGTCTTTTCTTTATTCCTTTCAGTATAAATCTATCAAAAAAGACAATCACTTTCATTTCTGATAATCAGATTATGATAAAGATTGTCTTTCATATTTTTATTTGAAATTAGTAATAGTAATCAATAAACCCACAACTTCTTGTGTGGTAGGCTAGACCTATGATTGAATCTCACCACATGTTTTCTTGATGAGGCTTTAAACCCTAAGTGCTTTCATATCTTCTTATTTTGTCTTGAATAGTATGTTAAGAATCATTAAACCCCGAACATCTATATTGCTGGTGTTTATCTATGGGTAAAACATCCCCTTGTTTTCGAATAGCTAATCTAAAGCCCCATGTTGCTAATAATACTCGTCATATTTACATGGAGAAATATAATGAATGAACACATATTAACATATAAACGAAATCTTAAAATTGACATAAGTATTACATTTGTATTTGTCATTTTAGGTTTGATTTTACATGATGAATTTTATTATCTTATGGGAATACTAAGTTTAGCAATCGCATTATCAAATCTTTTTCGTTTATTGAAACTGAGAAAATAATTAGAAAAAAAACCCTCAATTATTTTTGAAAGGTCCGCTATTGGCTTATTTTGATTCAAAGGTCCGTTTCTTGTTTGTTATCATATTATCTCTATCATTTCATGCTATTAATCAAGTATAATACTCTAGGTTTATTCTTCCTTTATTTCTTTGAAAGGAAACCTATACCATGACTAATAAATATAAACACTTATCAGACATAGAACGTTTGTCTATCGAAACACTACTTAATGAAGATGCAAAGCTAATCGATATTGCTAATTCACTTGCTAAAGATCCTCGAGGCATCAAGAACGAAATCTATAAACATAGAATCTTGGATGTAAGAAAGAATGCTAAGAATCCCTGTGGCAACCAACTCCGTTGTGAGACCAAACACTTCTGCACTAATTTTTGTGAAACACCCACATGCAAAAGAACCACACGTTTTCCTTATGTGTGTAATGCCTGTCCAGATAGAAAAGAATGTAAATCTCCTAAGTTGTTCTATAATCATCATTTGGCTCACCAAGACTATAAAGAAAACATATCTACTTCTAAAATAGGATTAAAGTATGATCAAGCCAGTCTACTAAAGCTCAATGAAATTGTATCTGAAGGTGTGAAAAATGGATTGTCTCTAGAAGTTATAATTGCAACATTCAATCTTGATATCGCCACATCTACATTGTATCGCTATATAGATTTGAATCTTTTGACTGTTAAAAACATCGATTTAAAACGGAAGCCTAGGTATAAATCAAAGCCAAAGAAGATCATCCACATTCCTGTTGATTATGATTATTTAAAAAATCGAACGTATCAAGACTTTAAAACACGAATCTTCGATGACCCTCATGCTGAAGTATGGGAGATGGATACTGTACATGGTAAAGTTGGAGCTAACGAAAAAACAATTCTCTCTTTACTGCACCGCAAGAGTAATCTACAACTCTACTTCCTTCTGGATGCTTGTACACAAGAGGAAGTTACGCGTGTATTTACCTCTATAAAACTACACTTAGGAGACACACTATATGAAAAGCTTTTTAGTGTAATTCTCACAGGCAATGGTTCAGAATTTAAAAATCCCACCGCCATCGAATATTCTATCGATGGTGATGAGAAGTTAGTTTCTGTATATTATTGTGAACCACGCCGAAGTGATCAAAAAGGTAAATGCGAAAAAATCATGAGCATTTTCGCGAATGCATCCCTAAAGGTCAATCACAAAATCAATTTAGCGAGAAGGATATTAACTACGTTTCCAACCAAGTTAATAATTATCCAAGACCGCAGTTTAATTTCTGTACACCATTACAGATGTCACAACCTTTTCTCCATGAAAAGGTATATGACTTAAACAATCTATCAAAGATAGATACAACTGAAATCAATCTTACTAGATTAATTAAATAAACCAAAATCAAGGGAGGAATAAACCAATTTTATATCTATACAAAAACGGACTATTCAGTAAAAATTTTGAAAAAATAACACTGAATGGTGTTTTCAGTATATCATCAATAGTGATATTTTCCACATTTCAGTGTATTATTTTCATTAATTATCAAGCAACGTCCGTTTTAAGCACTAATTAAACAGCGTGTTTATCGTTTTTTATTCAAAACGGATGTTTGTTTAAAAATTGACCTTAGAAAAAAAACATTTTAATGAACAACGTCAAGTAACATCGCTATACGCGGTGTTTTTTGTGTGACGGGCAGTCATGCATATAGTCCTCAAACTGCAATGGAAATTGGCAAAGTAAAAAGTAGAACTAGTCAAAAGTTGAAGGAGAGG
>NZ_SODD01000075.1 GCF_004365815.1 Breznakia blatticola | reverse complement strand
TGGGAAAACAGAGTAAATGAGGAAAACACAGTTTCTATCAATTGGTCCAATCTACAAAAAGCAAATGAGTATATTCAAAAAGCAAAAACAATTGCAAAAGAATCCGGATATTCTATTCAAGCAGGTGATAAAACAAGTACACTAGAAAGTTTGAGAAAACGATACCAAAAACAAACAAACTACAGTAGTACACGTACTGGAATTCATTCGTTGTTAGAAGATGTAGATGATGACTTTTGCGATGATATTAAAGTAAAACTAGAAGATATCTCATTGATTGATATTATGAAACTAAAAACGGAAAATATAAGTATTAATCAAGATGATATTGTTGTTATACAAGATCCAAATACATATCAAGGATATACGACAAAAAAAGTAAGAAAAGTAGAAGTAACCTATGAAGATATTGTCAAAAGGAAAACGATCATCGACTTAACTGATGACTTTAACAAATACATAAAGGGTATAGATGATGGTATAATAGAAGCAGATAAAATATCTGAAGATGAATACATGAATGCAGTACTAGGATCAAAGTTTGCTCATGATATGGAAGCGGATGATTTTATATCTGGATTAAGCTTTGTCTTAGATTGTATACCTGTCGTAGGTGGTATAAAAAATATTGCAGAAGCATGTTCTGGAACAACAATGACAGGAGAAAAACTATCCGATGATGAAAGAGTCATGTTGGGAGTTGGAGGACTTTTATCAATTGGAATTGATATAGCTACTTTCGGTTCACTAAGTGGAGCTACAACAGCAGCAAAAGTAGGAAGTTTCACAATCAAAGTAGGAATAGAAACAGGACAAGCAATGGTGATAGGTCTAGGTAGTCAATACCTGATGGAAAATGGATGTAATCCACTATTGGCATTTGCAATAATGGCAGGAGCAACTGTAGCAGGTGGAGCAGCATTTAGTAAAGTAACCGCAAAACCATCTATCAAACTTGATTTTGACACTCTAGGAAGTAAAGGAATTAATAATGTAGATGAACTAGCAAAACATGGAATCACAAGTATGGATGACCTTGCTAAGCTAGGTGTAAAGAATAGTGATGATCTAGCTAAACTAGGAATTAAAAATGCAGATGACTTAGCAAAATTCGGAGTAAATAGTTTAGAAGATTTAAAACATATTGGTTTGGGTGATTTAGCAACCTATAAAAGTATTGATGATATCTTTGATAGTAAGAAAAGTTTCATGGATATGATGGATGCAACAGAGGCAGCAAGATATGAAAAATATCTCAGTTCTAAATTAACAGATGGATTGCCACCAAACATGGATATGGATGACTATTTACGATATCAAAAAGCATTAAATAAACTAGATGAAATAAGTGCATACAACAAAGTAAATGGAAATGCGATTCTTGATATAAGAAGAGAAGCAGATAATTTACTAAAATATGGAGTAAAAAACTCAAGTGATTTAGGAAAGTTAGGAATCACAAGTATAGATGACTTAACAAAACTAGGAATTAAAAACACAGATGATTTACTAAGGTTGGGAGTCAAGAATATCGATGACCTTAAACAGGTAGGTATTAAGGGATTAGATGAAGTCAATTCACTAGATAATGTATTTAAGGGATCAGGATATAAAAGTTTTGATCAAAATCAATTTGATGATTATATTAAAGAAGTAGAAAATTTCACTGGAACAAAACTTACACAAGGGCAGCTTGATGAACTAACAAATGCTCTGAAAAATAGTGATTATGGAAAGCTAGATGCAGATAGTTTAGTTAATGCCAGAAAAGATTTTAAAAAATCAAAAAATAACTTAATTTCAGAATGGGAAATAAATACAGGACAAAAATGGCCTACTTATACTGAGGATGTTGTTTCACCAACGACAGGAAAAGTACTAAGAAAAGCAGGAGATAAGTATGACGCTCATCATATAATCGAACTTTCAAATGGTGGGGATAATTCTTGGTGGAACCTGCATCCTGCTAAGTTTCCGAATGAGCATCAAGGTGGAATACATGGGACTGGATCAAAAGCAAATGATTTATTTAAATAGAATGGAGAGATGAAAATGAAACTATATACTGTAGATAAAGCTTCAGCTGAATTTTATCCTGTGAGCAATGATGAAATAAAGGATTTAGAGAATGTATTAAATATCACCATTCCAAATGAATTAAAAAAATTCTATACGCAATTTGGCTATGGTTTTTTAGGAAGCAAGGATGGGTATCCAAATCGTATAATGGATACCTATTCGATTCGTGACTTTAGATTACAACAAAATGACTATGAATTTTTTGAGGATATTGATTTATATAAAAAATATGAGGATGGAAAATTAGTCTTTTTTGAACAAGATGAATCTGCGATGCTCTCAATTGAACTAGGCGACAAAGCAGAATCTAAAATCTACTATTATGACACTGTAGTTGCAAATTCATTACAGGAATTTTTACAAAAAATGGAGGATGATGAATTATACTTTACGAAACTATAATTCATAAAATTCTAGTATATGAAATGAAAAATGATGCAAAAAAGAATTAAGAGACTTTTGCCTCTTTTTCTAGTGTGCCAAGCATGGAGCATAACAATTCAATAAAGAACATAAACAATATCATTGATTCTTTGAGATTAGACTGCCCAAATACAGATTTCACGCAAACTAAATCATATGCATATATAGATTTTACTACTGAAGATGTTAGTAATATAGTGACACCATATGGGCCAGAGTATGGAGGAAGTAACATAAGTGATCCACCATTCACTGGAACTGGATTTACTGGAAGTGAAAATGGAACAATTGTTCCCGAATGGTAAGCAATAGGTGATGGAATAGAACCAAACATTGGCTCAACAATACATGAAGTAATTGAAGGTAAAGATATGATTGTTGCGGTTTATGATTTGAACCCGATTACTAAGAAGAAGGGATGGATAGATTTAAGATGAAGTATAAATATAAACAAGCAGATAGTTATGTGACTTTTATTCCAACAAGTGAAGAGTTTAATTTAATAGGGACTATTAAAGGTAGAATGATAGTCGCTTTCGATTCCAATTATTTAAAATATGGATTCAAAGAGACAAAAAACTTTAGAGGTGATATATACTTTATGTATTTAATCGATTCACCAAGTAAACTCGAAAATCTCACAAATGCATACAAATTATATTATATGGCAAAATATAAAGGATCTCTTTTTCATGCAGGTATATCAACATATCCTGAAGTAGTGATATTTGCAACAACCTATAATAAACCTGAAATTGAAGGTTTTAGAAATTTATCTAGAGGAGAGTGGGTAAAAGAAGTTGATGCCTCTGAGGTTGAAATAATACCGATAAAAGAAGAAATAGATCTTTCTAAATATCTACCACAAGAAGATAAATAACAATAATGACAAACGAAGAATGCATCTAAGTAAGTTCAATCGAACCGTTATAGATGCATTTTTCTATGGAATGATAGTAAGAGTAAAATAATTAGTATTATTGGTTCAAGACACACTACCATTCGACGAGAATTGAAAAGATAGAACCTTGACTAGTAAACAGCAACTAATAAATCAAGCACCAAAAGCAACTATATATGGGTACATAAATTCAAGATACTTTACAGCTACTAGAAGAAGATAAATAGTATTACAATCAAAAGAAAATGCATCTAAGAGAGTTCAATTGTAGCTTCGTTAGATGTATTTTCTGTAGAATGCTATAATTAATAAAAGATTACTTATTGAACAAAGTGTAATGGAGAAATTACAACATATAGTAAAGCAAAAAAACTTCTTCGATTAATTGATATAAGAAAAGAATCAAATGACTGACTAAAATATGGAGTTAAAAAACTCAAGTGATTTTGGAAAGTTAGGAATCACAAGTATAGATGACTTAACAAAACTAGGAATCAAAAACACAGATGATTTACTAAGCTTAGGAGCTAATAATTGGACAAAATGATTGGTACATTCAAAATTAGGACCAATTCCAGATGTAATTAGACTTGAAATGTTGGAGTTAGAAAGTAGAGCAAAAGAAGCATTAATTAATGCAATTCGAGAAAGGCTGAAATAGTAAATGAAAGAATTTTCTAAAATAATTAATAGGCTTAATTCAACCGATGCGCACCTAACTTAGATTGTTACATGTATGATGATACATTGAAATGTAAGATTACCATATAAAAATAAGGAAGGTA
>NZ_SODD01000074.1 GCF_004365815.1 Breznakia blatticola | reverse complement strand
ACCTTCCTTATTTTTATATGGTAATCTTACATTTCAATGTATCATCATACATGTAACAATCTAAGTTAGGTGCGCATCGGTTGAATTAAGCCAATAAAAATATAAAGTAACGAAATTCCTATAAAAAGAAATAAACATAAAGTACTAGTATATATGCTAGTGCTTTATGTACATTAGTAATATTACGTGTGTGAAATCAAAAATAAGGAGAGAACATGAATATAGCAGTAAAAGTGATCACTTTGACTACAATACTGGTTGGAACAATCCTACCAAATACGGAAGGTTTTTTCACTAACCCAGAAGAAGGTGAAGTGACAAATACACAAACAAATGAAAATGCAAAGATAAATAACGGTTTACCTGAAAATTTAGATGCATCATTTATTGATATAATGAATACATCAATGGATGAATATGTGACATTAGAGAATTACCAAAATGCAACTGAAATAAGCATCACAAATGTAACTGGAATAAAGGTATTAGATTTAAGCAAGAATTTCCATATTAATTATCTTTGGATTGCAAGTAGCGATGTAGAGAAAGTTATATTTCCTGATTATGCAGAGATTCATACTGTTGGTTTTATCAATAACATGAGTTTAGTAACTATTGAAGGGACTATAGAACCATCAATTTTACATGTAGAAAATGCAGAACTAACCGGTGAAGGTATTTTAAGTAATTCACTACAAAATGTTGTGTTACATAATACATCAATTAGTAATCCGCTTTTCTTATATGATGCAAATAATTTAGCGTATTTGACAATTGGTGGAAATAAATTTCCATATTTAACTTTACATAAACAAATTATGAAGGCGTTGTATTTTCATGATTCAAGTTTTAATTATGGAAATGAATTTATTCGTCCAAATAAAATCAATGTAACAGCAATAAAAAGTGAAGATGGTTATACAGTAAAAATACCTGGTCTGAATATTGGTCAAGTTACATTACCAACAGAATCATCGTGGGTTAAGCAAGGACCAGAGACACTATTTTTAGCAGGTAGTGAACTTAAAGAATTAAATTACTACTACAATATTGCCAGTTGCAAAGATGACATACTTCCACCAAAGCCTGATTCGATTGGAATATGTCCGCTATCTTCAACAGATGCACAAGGTGTTGAAGTAAATGAAGTTGGTTCTGCTGAAAACTGTGCAGATATGTTTATAGTGACAAATATAACTGTGGAAGAACCTAAAGAGGAACCAAAGGAAGAACCTAAAGAAGAGCCAAAAGAAGAGCCGAAGGAAGAACCTAAAGAAGAACCAAAAGAGGAGCCAAAGGAACAACCTAAGGAACAACCAAAAACAAAGAAACCAAGTGTTTCTCCAACAAAAAAGAATCCACCAAAAACAAATGATACATCAAATGGAATGATGTATATGGTTATGTTGGGTACATCAGTACTTTTTATCATTCGTAGTAAAAAGTTGAGAAGTAATTGGAAATAGTGTTAAAACCTGGTAATTGACTGCCAGGTTTTACTTTGTAAATATACTTTGATATTCAAAATATATTTACAAACGATTTAGATGGTGGTAATCTAATGGCTAGTGAGGTATTTATGAAAAATCTATCAACAAAACATATATCGTATATGGCATTATTTTCAGTACTTATTGCAATGGGAGCATTTATTAAATTACCAATTTCAATTGTACCCATTACACTTCAAACACTGTTTGTTGTATTAGCGGGACTTGTACTAGGAAAAGTCTATGCACCAATTGCGGTTTTAGTGTATATATTAGTGGGCTTAATTGGATTACCTGTGTTTTCTACTGGTGGTGGTCCTAGTTATATATTTTATCCAAGCTTTGGTTACTTAATTGGTTTTGTGTTTGGATCTTATGCTGTTGGAAAATTAACAAGTGATAAATCAAATGTTGTGAAAAACTTTGTAGTTTGTATTCTAGGGATGTTAGTAATCTATATATTTGGAGTTGGATATTTTGTCTTTATTCAATACGTATATTATGGAAAAGTATTTGAAGCTAGTTGGGTTTTGTATTTTTTATTTCTCGTGTATTTACCTGGAGATTTACTTTCTTGTTTCGTGGCAAGTTTACTGTATAAACGATTACCGAAAATCCAAATAAAAAGAAAATCGTAAACTGGATTTTCGTTTCGTGTATGCCAAGAGTTTGTTATACTGAGTGTAGATGAATCACATGAGGGGGTCATATGGAAACAATAGGGACATTAAAAGATGTAGTATCTGTTGACGAACTTGTTGCATATTTGCAAAGAAAGGGAAGCAATCGACTTGTGTACACACACTATACGACTTTAGTTGGACTACAAAACATTTTAAATAGTAAGCGATGGTTTCTATCGCGTGGCGATAATGCAAGCATGAATGATCAGCATGAATGGATGTATACCGGAAGCCAATTACATTGGGCAAAAACTTACATCCTATGTTTTAGCGCAAGCAGTAAAGAGAATATGGCAATGTGGGGACTATATGGAATACCAGCAACACAAGCGATTAGCATTCGTATTCCTAGAAAAGCAATTCTTCAGTGGTTGGAGTCAATAAAAACTGTAGAAGGTGTGCAGTTTGTAGATGGAAAACCTAGTTATACAAAACTAGCAAAACCAAATTCACTAGTAATGCATGATGTTGCATATGCTAGTCAAGATAATATACGTTTGCGTAATGAGAGAATTCCACACAAACAAGTACGTGATTTTCGTTTGAATCATGAACAACTGACAGGCTACATTAAAGATGTTGCCTGGGAATATGAATATGAAGTTCGTTTGCAAGCAAGTTATTTAGATGATATGAAATATACACATGTAGCATTACCGATAACTGATGAACTGATATCTTCATTTGAAGTGATGTGTGGTCCAAATTTTACAGAAGAAAAGCAACTGGTGAAATTACTACAAACGCATCAAATTGCCAAGCCAATTACATACAGTAAGTTCACGAATTTACTACGATATCGCTCACTATGCGATATATGTACATATGAATATAAACAAAAATAAGTATCGTCATCTGATACTTATTTTAAGATTGTGATTGCTTTTTGGTAATTGGTGATTGTTGCATCTTTATACGTTCCACCATATTCTCCATCAACTGTCCATTTGATTTTCTTTTTTGAAGTGATACGCAGTGTTTTCGTTTTAAAGGCATACATCTTATCTGTATTCTCAAAGTTACGAGTTGTTATATCAAACAAGGTTTGATTCAGTGTGATTGGACCTTTTGGATATTTAATAAAGATACATTCAAAGTATCCATCATCAAGTGATATTTCATCTTCTTTAAAAAAGTTCATTCCGCCAATAAATAAAGAATTGGTAATCAATCCTAAGCAGAAATCATCCTCAATGATACCATCATCATATTCAATACGCATATGGATTTTATCTTGTCGTGTAAGTTTCTTTAAGCCTTCTAATATATAGGCTACTTTACCAATGCTGTTTTTTGTATTTTGTGGGGTTGAGTAACTGACTTCACTTACACTACCAAACGCTGCAACATATACAAAATAACGTTCATTAAGTTTACCCACATCAATGCTTTGAAAATGAATCTCGGTATTGAAGTTATCCAATAAGCGATCAAGATTGGTTTCCATTTTAATTGATTTAGAAAAGTCGTTTACGGTTCCTGTAGGAATGTAGCCAAGTTTTCCTTTGTATGCAATTTCCATACATGCATTGATTGTCTCATTTAGGGTGCCATCGCCTCCACTGCAAATAATACGATCAAACTGTTGACCAAATTGAACGATGTGGTGATAGGCATCATTGTTTGCTTTTGTGGCATAGGTAATCAGTGTATTTTCATCAGATGAGAATGCTTCAATAATTTTACTTAATTTATTTTTAATGTTACCTTTTCCAGCAACAGGATTGTAGACAAATAATATCTTTTTCATACTTATATCATAGACAATATCGATTGCGATAGCAATGTATTTACAAAATCTAACGCATTTTGTTGTCGTAGAAAGAATAATAATTGTCACAAACGGACTTGAAATAAAAAAATAATTCTGAAGGAAAGACAAATGATTGGAGAATTGATAAGGTATATATAGGATCGATAATACCTTTCCTATAGTTTATTTGATTGCATAAAGTCCTTGATTGTTTTGCATAATTACTATGCTGCCAGTATCGATCCATAATTAACGTACAATCTTTGACGATATTTCTTTCCTTATTAACAGCAACAAATAAACATCCATGCTTCCTACAAACGGACTTCGCGCTCTGGTTTACCAGTGTAAACATCCTGGAAAAACGTCATTTTTTCTTTTACTCCTTGAGTGAGGTCCGTTGTTGTAAGCAAAATCAATCATATGAATAACGAGTTCAAAAGCTCGTTTTTTTTCGTTTTATGGATGATACCGTTTTCAAATAAATTACCAAAAAACAAATGTATTCGATAAATAAAGGGAAATGCTTTGATTGTCGAAACTTTTTTATAAAACCTATGGCTTAATTCAACCAGTGCATACCAAGTCTCGATAAATCACTGATAAGTACTGAATAATTTATGTGTCTTTAAAGCATTTCTTGTGATGGTAAA
>NZ_SODD01000073.1 GCF_004365815.1 Breznakia blatticola | reverse complement strand
TCACAATTGGGAACGATTTAGAAATCGAGTACTTTATGCAATCAATGATGATAGTACCTATCGTATATATTCCACAAAGCTATAAAGGACTAGCCTATATGGGCTAGTCCTCTTAAGAAGTTTGGGGTACTTTTCACCCCAACTTATTTACTTGTGTTTTTTCTGCTCACCCCAAGTTTCTGCGGTGTGCCCTTTTCTTATATCGTTATGAATTATCTCGCTTTAATAATTCCATAATATCTGAAGCAGACATCTTCGTAATGCTTCCCTCTGAATTTTCAACAAAGGTATCAGCAATTTCTTTCTTTTTCGCTTGAAGTTCTAAAATTCGTTCTTCAATCGAATTTTTCATAATCAAATTAAAGACGGTTACTTCATGTTCTTGTCCAATGCGGTGTGCTCTATCTGTTGCTTGGTTTTGTGCAGATAAATTCCACCACGGATCATAATGAATGACTGCTTGTGCATTGGTTAGGTTTAATCCCACACCACCAGCTTTTAAGGAAATCAAGAATATATCAGCTTCACCACCTTGGAATTTTTCAACTAACTCTTTACGTTTGGTTTTATTTACTTCCCCAGTAAGTTTTAAATACGTGAAATTTCGCATATTAAGTTCTTCTGCAATAAAGTCTAAGATCGTCGTAAATGATGAGAAAATAAGTACTTTTTGCTTACTTTCTTTTAGCGATTCCACAATTTCCATACATCCTCTAAGTTTTCTAGAAGCATGGTCAATGTTATCAAATAACATCCGTGGTTCGCAACAAATTTGACGTAATTGCATAAGTAATTTTAGAATCTCAATTTGGTGATTATCTTCACTTTGTGCGAAAGCTTGTAAGTCATCATTTACTTGTGACAATTTTGCCACATATAGTTTTTCTTCTTCCGCATCAAAATTAAAGCGTAGATTCTTTTCAATTTTACTTGGTAGTTCTTTTAAGACTTCCTCTTTTCTTCGACGTAATAAGAATGGTTCAATTCTTCGTTTTAAAATTGCTCGCTTTTTCTCGTCATTTTCTAAAACAATAGGACTTTCATAGTTTGCCTTAAAATATCGATAATTATATAAATATGTAGGCATTAAGTAGTCAAAAATACTCCACAACTCAGCTAAACTATTTTCGATTGGTGTTCCAGTTAAAGCAAATCGCACTCGACTTTTGAGTCGCTTTACACTTTTTGCGGCTTTTGTTGTTTGGTTTTTAATATACTGTGCTTCATCAATAATTACATAATCAAATTGCTTTTGTTCATAGGCTTCAATGTCACGTTTTAAATAATCGTATGTTGTGATAATTACATCATAGGAATCAATCGTCTCGATCATTTCTTTTCTTGTTTGCATATCTCCATAAATACACAAATACGATAATGAAGAATCAAACTTTTCAAGTTCATCTTGCCAGTTAAGCATTAAGGAAGCAGGTGTCACAATGATACTTCTCTTTCCAACCTCGTGATTTGTCTCAAGCAAAGCAATCGCTTGGATTGTTTTTCCTAACCCCATATCATCAGCTAGTATTCCGCCAAGTCCATACATACTTAATAACATCATCCATCGTACTCCGTGTTTTTGATAATCTTTTAATATTTTTTCATACTTTGGATGAATTTGTAATTTACTGGCATCAATATCATCAAATGAATGTAAGAAATCTTGAAAACTTTGTTCTTCCTTTCCCGTGATTTGCTTAAAGTTATGAATTGCATCATCCATTTGGAATGCGTAATGAACAGGCACTTGCATCGTTGTATCAATATCGCGTACATCCATATGCATGTCTTCCATCATTTGATCAAATTCTGCAATACTTTCTCCCTCTAAAGAAATAATCTCCCCATTTTTTAAACGATGAAATTTTCGCTTTTTCCGATAGGCTTTCAGTATGTCCTTTAATTCGTCTGGTTTACAGTTGATACTATCTAAATCGATAGATAATAAATTATTCTCGATACGGACACCAACTTGTATACCGACTGACTTTGTCTTATCAAAGTTCTTAATTGCATCACTTACAAACACTTCTGCATAGTCTTTTAAACTTGGTAAGACTTGTTCGATAAAGAAGATTGCATCTTGATCATGAAAGCTTTTTATTACTTCTTTCATTCCTTCTTGTTTCTTAAAACCATATGACTCTAGCACAAACTTCAGATTGTTTGCATTGTGAGAAATGGCTCGATTATCTTGATCAAACAGGCTTTTTGCATATCCATCTTCCCAGTTTAATAACACTTTAACTACTAGATTTTCATCTTGGATATCCGCATATAAAGAAATTCGATCTTCATAACTTTGATCAATATCGACACCATGAAATACAACTGTATTTTCAAATACGCTTAGTAAATAACTGATAGTATTTTGTAAGTCATCTTTATGTATATAAAACTGGTCATACATAATTTTCTTGATAAACTCGTGTACCATTTTATCATCACGCACAACAAATCGTTTAAGTACTTGTTTTTCAAATTGATAGTAGTGTTGACTACCTTCCAGATAGTCATGAATATTACCATCTTGAAGTGAAAGTAAATAGTAATCACCTAGTGACAATACATCAACATCTACGATGAAATCTTCTTCAGCAAATTGAATATTAATAAGTTGAGAAAGTTCTTGAAATGTATCAAAAAATGCATCAATGTTTTTCTCATCAATTGCTAAATAGCGATCATCACTTGCATATGTTGATTCTTTTATAAAACGTTCTATAAACTCGATGGCTTGTTGACTTGCTTCATCAAATGAATTCATATGATGTGTAAATGCTAGAAACTTTCCATATTTTACAAAGTTTTCTTCATGTAAGTTACGAATGAATTGTTGAAAGCTTTTTAGTACATACATTTTTTCATAACCAATTTTTGCACTTAACATATAATTATTTGCATAGCGATAATAGTAGTAATTTTCTTGACGTTCAAATTCGAACTCTAAATGGTACACATGATTATCATATGTTGAGATCAAACTGTTTTTTTCTTTTTCCTGCATTTGTTGGAGAAACTCAAGTGATTCTTGGACGTAATAACTTGCTTGTATTTCTTTTCTACGTAGTTCTTTTTGACGCATAATTGCTTCGCGTTTTTCATTCAAGCTATTAACTTGTTGCGTCGATGTATTAACCTTAGATGAAGAGATAATTGGATCAGGTGTTTGATATTCATTACGATACTTAAATAATGCCAATCCTACATGCCCACATCCTGAACTTGGCGAGTGAAAACGACAGTTACAATAATGGCTTTCGATATGGTCTAATGCATCCAAACGAATCTTTACATCACTTTCATATCCTTGATACAACACGGTCGCAAGAATATCTTGCCCGGTCTCACCTGGAAGTACATCATATGCAAGAAAAAGATCATCTTCTCCTTGATGTCGTTTCGCCCAATTAAAATTCCCTGGTTTTTTTACTACACTTTTTATTAAATCATCACTTAAGTACATAGAACGTCTCCTTTGTATCCCTTTATTCTACCATATCCTACAATAGGTTTACACATGAACAATTTTACTAGGTAAAGTTCTTGTTTTACATTGTTACCATATCAATTTTCTAGTACAAAAAAAGTGACACATGTTATGATATATCATAGAAGAGGTAACACTATGGATCAAAAGAAATCAATCCCTTTAGCAATACTAGAAATTTTACGAAGCGATAGTGATGATAAGCATCCACTCACTAGAAGTCAGCTACAGGAATTACTTGAAGTACGTTATGGTTTACAAGCAGAACGTAGAACGCTCTATGCAAATATCCAACTATTGCAAGAATTCGGTTATGATATTTCTACATATGAGCAAAACAAAAAAGGATATTATCTTATTGAACGCACCTTTGAACCAAGTGAAGTCAATCTAATTTGTCACTCTATTCACGCATCAGCTATCATTCCAGATTCTGAAAGTAGACAACTTATTGATGCATTATTGAAAACACAAAGTAAGTACCAAGCAAAAGCATTTCGCGAACGTGTATATACAACAAATACCAAGAAATCAAATAATCGTGAGTTCTTTTTAAACATTGAATTACTGCTTGAAGCAATTCAACAAAGAAAAAGAATTAGCTTTGTATACACAAAATACAACTATGAGAAAAAGCTTGTTGCTCGTCGTGAAAAACGTTATGAACTATGTCCTTATGAACTTGTCTACAACAATGAGCGGTATTATTTGATCGGACATAATGAAAATCATGAAGGACTTTCACATTATAGAATCGATAAGATGCAAGATGTTCACTTGGAGCAAACCTTATTTGATCGCAAGAAAGATGTGAATCCCTATGATTATGTTGCCAATAAGATATACATGTATTCTGGGGATGAATCAAGCATTCGTTTGCATTGTGATGAAGCAATACTTGATGATGTAATCGATACATTTGGCACAAAAATCAAAATCAAGAAACTTTACAACCATGATTTTGAAGCCACTATCACATCTACAAAACAAGGAATTATGTATTGGGCTTTACAGTATACAAAATATTGCCAAATTCTTGAACCGTTAGATTTACGAAACGAAATGATATTTATACTTGATAAAGCCCTTGTAGACTATAAGGGGCTGTGACACTTAGTACAGCTTCAAATCATAAAAATAACGCCTAAACTCGTAAGAGAATAGGCGTTATTTTTGGTATAATTTATTTGTGAA
>NZ_SODD01000072.1 GCF_004365815.1 Breznakia blatticola | reverse complement strand
AAAGACTAACGAAATATAGTAAAAATTACCAGGAGTAAAAGCTTCTGGTTTTTTCTTGTCCTTTATGCATTTCTACACGCATTTTATGATATAATATTCACCAGGAGTGATATATTGAAAATACTCATGGTGACAGGTGGTACTGGAGGACATATTTATCCAGCACTTGCTCTGGCAGATTATATAAAGGAACACAAAGGGTATCCGGTAACTTTTATCGGAAATGAAGACCGTATGGAAGCAACACTCATACCGGAAAAAGGGTATGCTTTTTATGGTTTAAAAACAAGTGGTCTTGCAGGTAGTATCGTAAAAAAGGGAAAGGCAGTTTTCCAAAGTTTACGTGCAATCAATAAAGCAAAAGCCATATTGAAAAAAGAAAACCCGGATGTGATTATCGCTTTTGGTGGGTATGTGAGTTTACCCGTATGTATCGCTGCGAAAAAATTAAAAAAGAAAGTCATTCTTCACGAGCAAAATTCAATTGCAGGAAAGGCAAATAAAATGGCAAGTCGGTATGCAGATTGTGTCATAATTTGTTATGAGAATGCACGGAAAGATTTTCCAAATAATAAGGTGTTATTACTTGGAAATCCACGAGCAACACTTGCAAGTAAACACGCTTTTAATCAAGCTAGTTTTGATGCGCTAGGTTTAGATTCATCAAAACCACTTGGTTTAATTGTTATGGGTTCACTTGGTAGTAGTAGTGTTGCACATAAGTTGAAGGAAATTCTACCAAACATTCAAGATGTTAATTTCTTATATGTTGCAGGAAAAAATAACATGGATAGTGCACAAGAACTTGTGGCAGACAATGTTAAAGTTGTTGATTATGTAGATCAATTAGCAATTATTGATGCATTTGATTTTGTTATTTGTAGAGCAGGAGCTACAACTGCTGCTGAACTTGCAGCAAGCGGGACACTAAGTATTCTCATCCCAAGTCCCTTTGTAGCAAACAACCATCAATACTATAATGCAAAAGCAATGGTTGATGATGGATACGCATTTATGATTGAGGAAAAAGATGTAGATGAAAAACATCTGCAAAACTATATCGAAACATACATTTGCAAGCCAGATCTTGCAAAAAAGATGAAAGAAGCGGCAATTGCACATGGCTTTCAGGATGCCTGTCAGAATATTGTCGAAGTTATTGAAAAAATCTAGGAGAGCCAATGAATATTGAAGAAGTGTTGAGTAAACATGGAGATATGTGTATTGACGAGCCTTTATGTCACCATACAACCTTTCGAATTGGTGGGAAGGCAAAATACTTCGTATATCCCAAAAGTGAGTTATCGCTCACAAGAATTATAGAAGCATGTATGGAAGCAAATCTTCCATATAAGATTATCGGAAAAGGTAGCAATTTATTATGTCATGATCGTGATTATAATGGCGTGATTATTTGTCTAGATCGTTACTTTATTGATTTTGAATTTGAAAGTGATGGAAAGTGTTTTGTGCAAGCAGGATGTTCTGTTATCTTACTTGCTAATGAAGCAATGAAAGCAAGTTTATCAGGACTTGAGTTTGCAAGTGGAATTCCAGCTACTGTTGGTGGTACACTTGTGATGAATGCAGGAGCATATAAAAGTGATATCTCACAAATTGTGAAAAGAGTCCGTGTGTTACGGAATCAAAGAATCGAATGGTTGGATGCTAGTGAAATTGATTATGCATATCGTCATAGTATTTTCCATGAACATCCTGATTGGGTCGTTCTTGCAGCAGAGTTGCAATTGCAACCAAAAGACCAAAAAGACATTCGCGATTTAATGGACACTCGACGTGCGCGTCGTAAAGAAAGCCAGCCACTAGAAAAACCAAATGCTGGAAGTGTGTTCCGTAATCCGGATAACCATCAAGCTTGGGAGCTTATTGAAGCTTGTGGCTTACGTGAAAAACAAATCGGAGGTGCCAAAGTGAGTGAAAAGCATTGTAATTTTATCGTAAATGATGAAAAAGCTAGTGCAAAAGACGTGGCAGCTTTAATTGAACATATTCAAAACGAAGTTCGCGAAAAGTTTAACGTTCATCTACATACGGAAGTTGAGAAATTCAATTGGCCAGAAAACGACATTTAGAAGATTTAGATGATACGATTGATTTAGATGGTGTACTACGAAAAGATGAACAGGAAATACGTCGCGATAACGTACTGAAAAATAGAAGAAAAAGAAAACTAAGAAGAAAACGACTGAAGCGTTTTTCGATTGTTATACTTATTGTTGTAATCATTGGATATATGGTGAGTGATTTCTCCAATATTCGCGTGATGAAAGTTAACAACAATGTGATTTATACGCAACAAGAAATACTAAAAAAAGCAAATTTAAGCTACGACAGTAAAATGATTATGCATCCAGGTATGTGGATTGAACATAAACTGAAAGAAGATGAATTTATCGATGATGTTAGTGTAAGTAAAAACTATCTAACAGGGGCGATATATATCGATGTGACAGAAGCAAAAGTCATTGGACACTATGAGGAAGATGGAAAATCATACGTGTTACTTGCCAATGGAAAAAGCGTAGAAATGAAAGATAACCAACTTGCTTTAATTAGCTCGCCTTATATAAAAGATTTAAATAAGACACAACGAGCGGATTTAGCAAACATGCTTGCACAGATTGATGCCGAAAATCTTGCATTAATATCAGAAATACGCTATTATAAAACATCGTATGATGATAATATGTTAGAACTTGTGATGAGTGATGGACATATTGTAAGATCATCTTATGACGGTTTGGCATTATTGAAAAACTATCGCAAGATACTTGAAGGATTGAATGATAAACTTCGTTGTATAAATATACAAGAATCAAGCAATTCAGTTTTTACAAGTAATTGTGATTAGAATAGATGAAGTTCCAAGAAATGATAAGGAGTGATGATCATGTCAATTACAAAGAATACACAATTTGGAGATATTAATATTTCCAAAGAAGCCATCACAACATTAGCTGGTGGGATTACTACCGAATGCTATGGTGTTGTTGGAATGGCCTCACAAAAGTTATTAAAAGATGGATTAGCTGAGCTATTACGTAAAGAAAACTACGCTAAAGGAGTTGTAGTCAACGAAAAAGACGGACACCTTGAATTGGACTTATACATTGTGGTAAGTCATGGTGTTAAAATTTCAGAAGTTGTAGTAGAAGTTCAAAAGAAAGTTAAATATATGATGGAAAAATCCCTTGATGTAGATTTTGATACAGTTAACGTATACGTTCAAGGTGTCAAGGTCATGCAATAGGTGGAATGTATGGAAAATTTAAACGGGAAATTATTTAAGGAAATGATTGAAAGTGGTGCAAACCAACTTGCCAATCACCAACAAGAAGTAGATACATTGAATGTATTCCCTGTACCAGATGGTGATACAGGAACCAACATGTCAATGACTTTTACAGCAGGAATGAATGATGCTTTAAAAGTAAATAGCGATAGTGTAAGTGATGTAGCCAAAGCTTTATCAAAAGGATTATTGATGGGAGCTCGTGGAAACTCTGGAGTTATTACCTCTCAAATTTTTAGAGGACTTTACCAATCGCTAGAAGGTGAAGATGAAGTAAATGGACTGAAATTAGCAAATGCATTCGTGAATGGTTCACGTGTTGCATATAAAGCAGTTATGCGTCCAGTTGAAGGTACGATTTTAACAGTGATTCGTGAAGCTAGTGATTATACTTTGTTGTATGCTAGTGAACATGTAGATATTACATGTCGCGATGTTGTTGCTAAATTATTAGAAGAAAGTCGTGCTTCATTACAACGTACACCAGATTTACTTCCTGTGTTAAAAGAAGTAGGTGTAGTTGATAGTGGTGGGGCAGGTTTATGCTACATCATTGAAGGGTTTTTACATGCATTAGATGGACAAAAAGTAGAACGCAATGAAAAAGAAGCATCAACTGTTGCAGCAGGAGCTGCGATGGAAAGTGATGAATTTGGATATTGTACGGAATTTATTGTGCGTCTAAATGATCAATCAATGAAAACTTTCAACGAGAATAAATTAAGAGAACGTTTAGAACAATTAGGTAATTCATTGGTTGTTGTTCAAGACGATGATATTGTAAAAGTACATGTTCATACATTAAAACCTGGTGATGCACTAAATGTTGCACAACGCTATGGTGAATTCGTGAAGTTAAAAATTGAAAACATGCAAGAACAACACGAACATTTAATGGATAATGCACAACCAACACAAAAAGAAAAACAAAAATATGCCATGATTGCTGTTGCAGCAGGAGATGGACTAACAAAAATGTTTGAAGACTTTAGAGTGGATCACATCATTTCTGGTGGACAAACGATGAACCCTTCAACTGAAGATTTCATTGAGGCAATCAAACAAGTGAATGCGGAACACATCATTATCTTGCCAAACAACTCAAACATCATTTTAGCTGCACAACAAGCTGCACAAGTACTTGATGATATTGACATTCGTGTCTTACCAACAAAATCAATTCCTCAAGGATTAAGTGCTTGTTTGATGTTTAATCCAGAAGTGGATATTGACAGTAATGTTGCTGAGATGCAAGATGCAATTGCAGCAGTAAAAACTGGACAAGTAACATATGCAATTAAAGATACAGTCTTTGAAGGACTAGAGATCAAAGCAAATGATTACATGGGTATTAATGAAAAAGATATTGTATGTAGTGTGCCAGATAAAATGGAAGCAACACGTAAATTGCTTGACTTAATGATTGATGGAGATAGTGAAATTGCCACAATTATTGCAGGAGAAGATACAACACAAGAACAATTAGATGAAATTGTTGCTTATGCTGAAAACAAAGGTGTTGAGGTAGAAGCAAGTATGGGTGGACAACCTGTATACTCATTTATTATTGGAGTTGAATAGTAAAAAGGGTAATGTAACTTAATGTGTGGTTTTTGAAAATAGGACTATCACTTAATGTGTGGTTACACATCTTATAAAGGAAGTATTCATACCAAATATGG
>NZ_SODD01000071.1 GCF_004365815.1 Breznakia blatticola | reverse complement strand
GTCGTCACCGACTTCGGCTTGTGGTTCACTACGCTTAGCGGTAACACCTGCGGTTGGACTTTCACCAACTAGATATGCACCATGCCTGGCACACCCAAAAATAACGCCTATTCTCTTACGAGTTTAGGCGTTATTTTTATGATTTGAAGCTGTACTAAGTGTCACAGCCCCTTTTGCTCTATTTATTTTCTATTTTTTGATATACATCAATGAATTCTTTTGCAAGAATCTTAAATGCCTCTGCACTCATTAGTTGGTCTTCTGCATGTAAAAGTAATAAACTGATTGAATCAAGTTCACCATTTGCTTCTTTTTGTATGAGTGTTGCGTGGGCATGGTGTCCTTCTGTAAAGAAGGCTTCACCTTCTTGAATTTGTGTTGCTGCCTTTTCATAGTCACCCTGTTTTGCACTTTGAATTGCTTCGATAAAGCAACTGCGCGCACCACCTACATTAGAAATAATTTGAAAACAAGTAAGTTCCAATCCTTCCACTATGCATGTACCTCAGCAAGCGCTTTTTCCAAAACCGCTTTTCCATTCATCGATCCATAATCACGCATATCGATTGCTTGTACAGGTAATTGTGGAAATTCCTTTTGAAATTCTGGTACTTTAAAACGCATTTGTGGACCCACGAGAATGATATCCGCACTCTTCGCTTCTTCTAAAGCCACACTTTCTGCTACAGCCCATATTTCTGTCTCGATTTGCTTTTCATCAGCTGCGCTCCGCATATTTTTTGCTAGCATACTTGTTGACATACCACCAGCACATACAAGTAATATTTTAATCATTTAGTATTCCTCCATTACTTTCAATGACTTTTTGATACCATGCAAACGAGTCTTTCTCATATCGTTTTCCTGTACCAGTTCCATCATCATTTTTATCTACATAAATAAATCCATACCGTTTTTTCATTTCTCCAGTAGTTGCACTGACTAAGTCAATAGGTCCCCACATTAAGTAGCCAAAACAGTCCACATAATCTTCTTCAATTGCTTCTTGAATTGCTTTCAAATGAGCCTCAAGATATGCAATTCGATATGGATCATGAATTGAACCATCATTTTCCAAAACATCGACTGCTCCAATTCCATTTTCCGTTATGATGATTGGAAGTTCATAACGTCTTGAAAGATTATCTAGTAAGAAACGTAATCCATCAGGATCAATTTGCCAACCCCAATCCGATTCTTTTAAATATGGATTTTTCAATCCACCAAAGAATGAAGCCTCATTCTCATCAATAGAACTTGCTACAACTTCACTTGCATAATAGTTTAAACCAATAAAGTCTAATCGATTATTTGCAAACACTTTATGATCTTCATCTGTTATTTCTAGCTGAATTCCATTGGCTTTATATTCTTTAATTTTATACGTGGGAAATGCACCATTACACATCGCATCAATTTGATAGTAGTCTCTATATTGCATCTTTTGTGCTTCTAAATTATCTTTTGGATTGCATGTCTTTGGATAGAATGCAGTTAGTCCAAAAACACACCCTACTTGGTTTTGTTCATCTATATGATGTAATACTTCCACAGCCTTCATAGAAGCTAATGTCATATGATACCCCATAATTGCGAGTTCGTTTTTTGGATCTTCCAGTTGTTTAAATGTATACCCTGTATTCATATAGGTAAAGAAATCAGATAACTCACTCATTGGATCCATATGATTCATTTCATTAAAGGTAACCCAATACTTTACTTTATTTTTTAAATGTAGTCCGACAGTTTCCACAAATCTTACAAACATATCAACCGTTTCACGAGATATCCATGAATGATAATTTTTAACTACAGCTACTGGCATTTCAAAATGAAATAGCGTCACAATTGGCTCAATTCCATATTCTAACAAAGTATCAATAACCTTTTCATAATGTACAAGACCAAGTTTATTTGGTTCTTTATCATCACCATTGGGATAGATTCTTGACCAATCAATCGAGATTCGTAATGCTTTGAATCCCATTTTGGCAAATAATGCAATATCCTCTTTGTATGTGTGATAGAAATCAATCGCTTCATGTGAAGGGTATATCGTATCTGCTTGTAATGTTTGATGCATCATCCGTGGTGTATTCACACTTCCTTTTGTGACTAAATCCATAATCCCTAAGCCTTTACCATCTTCAAGATATGCACCTTCACATTGATGCATTGCAATACTTCCACCCCATAAGAAATTATCAGGAAACACTTTCATTATGCACCTTCTTTTTCTAAAGACGCTTTTTCTCCAGCTAATTCATTTTCGTATTCTTTTTTATCAGCCATACGGAAGAATGGGTAGTATACAATTACAGAAATCACAACAATTAAGAATGACCAAATCGTTGTCGAAATTGCTCCATTTGACATTACCCATCCAATAACGATTGGAGGTAGTGTCCAAGGTACGTTTCCTACACTAGCCATCGCAATAATTCCACTATCCATCATGATAAATGTCGCAAACGCTAAAACTCCTGGCAACAGTACGAAAGGTAATAAGAATACCGGGTTAAAACAAATCGGAGTTCCAAAAATAATTGGTTCGTTAATATTGAAGATTCCAGGACCAATTGACAGTCTACCTAATGATTTAAAGGATTTACTTTTCGCAAAGAATGCCATTAAAATCATTAATCCAATGGTTGCTCCTGTTCCTCCTGCCCACATCATCGTATCAGTTGCGTATGTTGCTGCATACTTTAAACTCTCTCCTGCTTGAAATGCTGCTTCATTCATTACACTGTTTTGCATAATAAATGCTTGTACAACACCAATAACCACTGCTGAGTTAATCCCACAGAAGAATACAAGACCACAAAGCATGTGATAAATTGCATATCCCCAAGGTGTATTAATCGCTTTTGATAATGGAGACATAATTGTTGCGAATACTTCATTAATATCAAATCCAAAAATTAATGATACTGAACCAAAGATGAATAAGATTAATGCAGCTGGAATCAATGATGTAAATGATTCTGATACCGCTTCTGGAACACCTTCAGGCATTCGAATAACCAAATTTTTTCTTTTAAATAAATCTAAAATAAATACTGTTGTATATCCAATTACCATTGCAGTTAACAATCCCATAGATCCTAATCCATCCATGTTGATTGCACCTTCAACTGTTAATTGTGACAACATAAATGCTGATACCGAAGTAACAATACTTGAAAATATATCCGTTTTATATTCAACTGCGGCAAAATATGCCATCGCTGCAGCTGTATAGATACCCATCATCCCACTTGTTGCTCCATATACTGCATTGAAGAATGGATTTGCTGGTTCCATAAATTCTGCTACTGCAGCAATTGGAAAGTTAGATAAAAGGATACAAATACTTCCAATGATTAATAGTGCCATTACTGAACACATAGCATTACGAATAATTGTTAATACGCGGTTACTTCCAACTTTCACCGCAATTGGCATTAATTTCTTTTCAATAAGTGCTGAGACTTTGTCCATTTTAATTTCCTCCCTTTGTGTTTCATCAATCGAATGAAACAATCTACGAAGAACGGTTACACCATCCATATTTCCATAATCATCCGGATCAATTATGTAAACAGGTTTGTGAAAGCTTTCCGCTTTCTCTTTTAGGTGAGAATATTCATGTGCAATTTGTGGTGCAATAAGCACAATATCTGCACGATATAAATGTTCGTAAACTTGATCAACACCAATTGCGGCAATCTTTATATCACTTCGATTCATTTTTTTTACTTCTGCTCGCATTGATTTCACCAGTATACTGGTTGAAAATCCGCACGCACAACATACAAGAATATTCACGTGAACCCTCCTTACTTTCATTATAGAAAATACAATTAAAATGTGGACTGATAAAAATGCCAGTTTAAAAGTGGCATTTCTTATTTGAAGATATCTTCATCATCTGTTTGAATGTTCAAATCCTGCAAGATTGTATGTAAATTTGCAGTTGTTGGATGTAGGGCAAATTGATCCATCAAATCTTTACGCATTAATAATTCACTTAACATTTCTTGTAGCATTCCAATATGTTCTTCTTTTTGTTTGCTTACACACAACAAGAATATATAACGTACTGGTTTTTCAAACCAAATGATTGGTTTATCTAAAATTCCAATGCTCACAAATGATGTTTCACAAACTGGATGCATGGCATGTGGTAATGCAATTTCATTACCAAATTCAGTGGCTGCATAATTTTCTCTTTTTAAAACTTCTTGTAATAGCGTATCTGGTACATTTGCAACTAACGAAAGTTTATCGATCATTTCATTAAGTATTTGTTCTCTCGTTTTTCCTTTTAGCGTGTTAAAAATATATGCATCTGAAAAAAATGTTGCAACTACATCATCGTTTTGTTCACTTTTTATCATCTTTTCAACACTACTTGCATCTTGATCATTTAGAAAATACTTCACCCGAATAACCGGGATTTTACATGCAAAGGGAATAGGGACCGTACTCATAATAAAATCATATGGTGTTACATCTAATTGTTCTAGTTCATACAATTCACATACTTTAATTTCATTTAAATATTCTTGGAATCGTTGTTTCATTTTATAAAGTAAGATTTGCGAACTTCCTGCACCACTAGCACAAACAATTACAATATTCTTCTTACTAATACTTTGTTTCTTGTAGCGTTCAATCGCTAATGCTAAATGTAATGCTAAATATCCAATTTCGTTTTCATCTACTTCTACATTTATTTCTTTTTCAATCACATTTGCGCAGCATACTCCCATTTCAAAAGCAACTAAATTATTATTTTTAATTTCATGGAGTAACGGATTTTGAATCCGTAAACCAAACTTCAAACGATTTAGCATCGGTAAAAAATGTAATGCTAGTAATGTATAGAGTTCAAAGTCATTAGAAAAATCATACCCATATTGCATATTGATCTCACGCATAATGGCAGTTAAGAGGTTTTGTGTTTCTTCATCAATCTCGTGATGATTCTCATCAACTGCACGTTTTTTACCAAGTAGATGGATTGTGATATATTCACACTCAATCGGATTTAAAGTTATCTGAAATGTTTGCTCCAACTGCATCACAATTGCTTTAGCGACCGAGTATTCATAGGTTTCTATCAGATTCCATTCATCTGAAACGAAGGATTTTTGCTCATTTGAATTTCTAGTAATTGCAATTGAAATATGGATGACTAGATTTTGAAATCCAACATCTGTCAAATGAAGTTCATATGTATATAATGCTTCTAATAAAATAGTTTTTATTTTATCAATCTTTTCATCTTCAGCTGAGTGTTGTAAACGCGCATCAATTGTATCCGTATGATAAAAGTATTGCGCAATACATGAACGCATGTGGATTTCATCCCCTTCAATTTTTAATCCATATGCCGGTCTAGAAACAAGTTGTAAATGAAAGTACGATAATCTTTCTCGAACTTGACGAAGATCATTGGTAAGAGTTGCTCTTGAAATAAATAACATATCTGCAATATCTTCCATCTTTAGATATGTATTCTGTGTCAAAAACAAGCGAATTAGATAATTGATTCGATCTTCTGGATAAACAGGTAATAGTTTTTGTGAATGCTCTTCTTCCTTCATCAATTCATATATAAAATTATGGTATGCATCTTCATTAAATATGCGCAATGCATAACCCTTTGCTTGCTTTGAAATGATTTCAATTCCATTCTCAAAAAATAGCGGCTTGAATTCATTGAAGTCTCCACGCAAAGTTCTTCCACTTATATTCATCTCATTACATATTTCTTCTCCCTCGTATAATATGTAGTGTAATCAGTTGGCTTTTCCAACTTGATTGTATTGTTCTTCTAATCTAAGATAAGAAGTGTTCTGGAAATAAGGTTGC
>NZ_SODD01000070.1 GCF_004365815.1 Breznakia blatticola | reverse complement strand
ATTGAAGTTTTTATAGAGGATTCACCTCTAAACTAAGACAATCACCTATTTATATGCCAATATCATTCTTTACTTGACATATGATAGTTTGTCTTCTTATGTAAAAGAACAAATGTGTGTGTATGTGGAGGAAAAAATGAATAATCGTATTGATGTTTCAGTTGTTTTAAGATTGCAAAATGGGGATACTAGTGCTTTGGACGAAATCTATAATTTTTATAAAGGTCCTTTATTTTATTATGCACTTTCAATTCTTCGGAATCACCATGATGCTGAAGAAGTAGTGCAAGACACAATAACAATCGTATATGAGAAAATTAACCAATTACGGAATGTAGATTCATTTCATTTTTGGCTTTTTACTATTGCTGGAAATGAATGTAAAGCAAAACAGCGTGCAAAAGATAGGATTATTCAACCAAATGAAAATTACAGTATCGAAGATGTAGTTATTGCTCCTGATGACCCAGAAAAAGCATTCTCCAATTCAAGCATATTAAATGCTGTCCTGTCTTCTTTTCAAAAACTAAGCGAAACATATAAAGAAACGGCAGAGTTAAAATTTTTAAGTAGCTTTTCAATGCAAGAGATTGCAGACACATTAGATATAAAGCCCGCATTAGTAAAAAGTCGGATATATGAAATACGAAAGATTGTAAAGGCGGATCTTGAAGAACAAGGATATAAACCAGATAAATATTTAAGTATCAGCTCGCCACCCCTTCTTTTTGTTGAGATGCAAAAGGAGTATTCTACATTAACTTTAGAGAACGAAGTTGTATTAAAAGATACATCATTTATTCAAAGTGTGGTTCAAACAGTAACTCATATAATTAGTAATATTGAGCAACTTAGTCTAATTTTAGCTTGTTTAACTGTTAGCGCGATACTATTACCTCAACTTCTCTATCCTAATAATATATGGTCTCTATCTGATTCTACTGTACTTAAAAAAGATAACAAAACTTGTATGCTGCAAACTGAAGATATCTCAGTTTATAAACGACCAAATCTAGACAAAAATATTGAAAGTATAAAATTCAATCCAAATCCAATTGCTGGCCCAATTGAGGTACGAATTTATTTATATGATAACTATGCAAGTAATGAAATATATGTCAAGAAGGATGATAAGGAACTTAAATACTCTGTTTCTAGTAACTTTATATACTTCTATGCTAAAGAAAACGGAAAATATAGTATCCAAGTAGGTGCTGATGAACAAGTTTTCTATATAAATAGTATTGATAATGATATACCAACTGTAAAATCTGTTAAATATAGTGATGATTTCATATATTTTGAAATACAACAAGCAAAAAATCATATTGATTATAGTAAATCATATGTACTACATAATGGGGAAAGAATTAAACTTCCAGGAAGTCACAAGTTATATGGTGAATTTAATGGTTTCTTAGAGGTTTTATTAGTTGATGAAAAAGGAAATGAGAATGTATTTAAGTTTGAAATTTAAGAAACTATCAAACCTTTTGGAGTAAAATAACTCCTTTTGGTGAACATAGACATGTGTGTGGAGGTGTAATATGCAGAGGATTACGTAAATCTAGTAAAAGGAAATTGAATAAATGAAAAAGAAAAAGTGTAAATATAGATGGAGGAAAATATGAATAAGGCAAAAAGAAATTTTATGATATGTTTGATTAGTAGTTTATTTCTAGTTGGGACAGGGTTTACCAATGTAGAACAACATGTTGAAAACCCAGATGAAATTACAGAAGTGACGGAAGAGGTTGAAGTTACAGAAACAGAAGAAACAATTGAAGAAACTTCTGAAGAAGTAACTGAGAATGGAGAACAAGAAGAGTATGATAAAGAATCTGCTTTTGTAACGTCTGTTACTACAACAACGTTAAGTATACCTGTAACATCAGTAACAACTGGTGAAGAAACACGGACAATAACTAAAAAAGGAAAACATGGAGTTGATTGGGTATTGTATGATGATGGTGAGCTGGTGCTAGGGAGTGGAGAGTTAAAAGCAAGAAGTGAGAATTTGGGATCACCTTCCAACTTTTCAATTTATAGTAATAAAGTAAAAAAGATAAAAGTTGAAGGTCCTGTAAATATCCAAAATGGATATAACATGTTTCGAAACTACAATACTTTAGAAATTGTAGAAGGAGCTGAACATTTCACTTTTAATGGTGAAAATATAAATCTTAGTGGAATGTTTTCTCTATGTGGTAAGTTAACTTTGATAGATGTATCTAATTGGGATACAGAAAATGTAATAGATATGTCTGCTATGTTTCAAGGATGCGATAGTTTAACAAATTTGGACGTATCTAAATGGAATACAAAAAATGTAACAGATATGTCTGCTATGTTTCAAGGATGCAATAGTTTAACGAATTTGGACGTATCTAAATGGAATACAAAAAATGTAACAAATATGTATGTTATGTTTCATAATTGCAAAAGTTTAACAAATTTGGACGTATCCGAATGGAATACAGAAAATGTAACAGATATGTCTTTTATGTATAATGGGTGCAACGGTTTAACTAACTTGGATATATCCGAATGGAATTCAAAAAGTGTTACAACTATGACAAGTATGTTTGGTGGGTGCAGAAGTTTAACGGACTTAAATGTATTGGGGTTAGATACAGATAGTGTAACAAATATGAGGAGCATGTTTAGTGGATGCAGTAGCTTAAATTACTTAGATGTATCGGGATTTAATACAGAAAATGTAACAGATATGGATTGTATGTTTAAAGGGTGCAGTGGTTTAACAAACTTGGACACATCTAAATGGAATACAGAAAATGTAACAAATATGTTTGGTATGTTTAGCGAATGCCATAGTTTAACAAACTTGAACGTATCTGAATGGAATACAGAAAACGTAACAAATATGTATGCTATGTTTAGCGAATGCAATAGTTTAACACACTTAGACTTATCAGGATTTAATACAAAAAATGTAACAGAAATGTCCTTTATGTTTGAAAAGTGTAGTAGCTTAACATATCTAGACTTATCGGGATTTAATACAGAAAATGTAAAAAAAATGTATGCTATGTTTAGCGCATGCCATAGTTTAACACACTTAGACTTATCGGGATTTAATACAAAAAATGCAAAAGAAATGTCCTACATGTTTCTTTCTGATAATAATCTTCATACAATTAAATTAAATGAGAAAACAAGATTTATTGAAAAAAATAGTTGGCTTTCGGCTGTTTTGACAAGTGATGCAATTACAGGAAAATGGGTAGGTTTAACTACAGGTAATATATATAGTTCTTCTGATGAGTTTATGGGTCAATATGATGGGTCTATTCCAGATACATATCAATGGGAATATTTGATTGATGTTCATTTTGACGCAAATGGTGGTGAAGTGAGTTCGACTATTTCTAATCAAAGAATAAATCAAGCTACAAATGTAACAAAAGTTGCAAGCCCAACAAAGTATGGTTATACATTTGTTGGATGGGAATGGTCAGATGGTGAGTTATGGGATTTTGATTCAATGAAGCCGTACGAGTATGCAGAAAAAAAAGGATTAAGTATTCATGAAATGGCAGGAAGAACAATCACTTTTGTTGCAAAATGGACTCCTAATCAATATCCAATTAAATATAATATAGATGGAGGAATAAATGCGGAAGCGAATCCAAATGAGTATGCCTTTGGTACAGGAGTCGAATCATTCAAAGAACCAACAAAAATAGGTTATACATTTAAAGGATGGCATAGTGATGCTGAATTCAAAAACGAAATTACATCAATTCCTTCAACATATGCTGAACCTGTAACACTTTATGCAAAATGGGAAAAAGATGTTGAGAAAGTTGAACCAAAAACACATAGTAAACCACCAATAAAAGATAATGAAACCCCAACAAATCTAGCAAGTAAAGAACCAGTATTTACTGGAGAAAATACAGAAACATTTGCTGTTGTACAAACTGGAGATTCTACAAATGTTTCAACATTGTTTATTCTTGTTGGTTTATCATCATTAACAGCATTATTTATTTTCTTCAGAAGAAAGAAATACAGTAAATAACCAATAAAAAACCTCAAATGAGGTTTTTTATTTATCCAACCTTTTGTGTGCGTAATACTCCTATTACTGAGAGGTGTTTAAGAAGGCATGCAATTCTTAATAATTCACCCTCTCATTCCCTAAAATCTATTCATTCCTTATTAAACACACACACTAAGATATTAGATTATTAGGATAATTAAAGGAACTTATGTAGCGCTTATAAGTTCCTTTTTTAGGGTGTGCCAGGCATGGTACATATCTAGTTGGTGAAAGTCCAACCGCAAGTGTTACCGCTAAGCGTAGTGAACCACAAGCCGAAGTCGGTGACGACGGGGTGAAGGAAGTGGTGTAGCAAGTCTTTCGAGCCTACGAACAGAAACTTGATATAAGGCTAAATGGTGGATGAGGGTGCCTAACAAACCGAAGTCCAAAGGGTAAACGTAAACCAAGACAGTAAATCAAGAGGTTGTGAAAGTGAAAAAGATATGTATCTTACCCTGGGAGGTCTTACGGACGGATAAGCACGAGCGCTTTAATACAGTAATCGTTAAACGGGCCGATCGAAAAAGGTTTACCGTAAGAAGTCAGCTGAGGTCATAGTAGTTATCAAGCCTAGACAATGAAGGACCTAATGTATGTATAGTGTGAATCACTATGAGCAATATTCAAATAGTCCGAAAATGAGGATACCAAAGAGCAGTGAAACGTAATCATTGATTGGAAAGGTAACGGGGATGATTTTGAATATATCTACAAGTAGAGGAGGAACAGCGAATGAGATTGATTGAAGAAATGTTTACTGACAAAAATGTAGAAAAGGCAATCAGGAAAGTCAAAAGTAACAAAGGCGCACCAGGAATCGACAAGATGACAGTGAGTGAAATTGATGGATATTTTAATGAAAATGGAAAAGAGATTATCAAATCCGTTATACAGATGAAATATCAGCCGATGCCAGTAAGAAGAGTCTATATACCAAAAGCAAATGGTAAGCAAAGACCATTAGGAATACCTACAGTAGTAGATAGAGTTATTCAACAAGCAGTTGCACAAAAACTAAGTGAAATCTATGAACCATGTTTTAGCGAGCATAGTTTCGGTTTTCGTCCAGGAAGAAGTGCACATGACGCTATGGAGAATGTACTTGAATATCTCAATGAAGGGTACGAATGGGTCATAGACATGGATATTGAAAAGTATTTTGACAAAGTAAATCATGATAAATTAATCTCAAAACTTAGAGAGCGAGTGAATGAAAAAGAAGTACTACATTTGATACGTTCATTCTTGCGTGCAGGAATCATGGAAAAAGGGCTAACAAGTCCAAGCCACGAAGGAGTACCACAAGGTGGTCCTTTAAGTCCAGTCCTATCAAATATCTATTTAGATGCATTTGATAAGGAACTGGAAGAAAGAGGTTTGCGATTCGTAAGATATGCCGATGACTGTAACATATTCGTAAAGAGTGAAATGGCAGCAAATAGAGTAATGAAGTCAATCACATCGTGGCTAGAAAGAAAGTTATTCTTGAAAGTGAACGCAAGGAAAACGAAAATCGTAAGACCAACAAGAAGTCAATTTCTAGGATTTACGTTTTTCAAAAATGGTCCAAAATGGAAATGCAAACCTACCAATGATAGGAAAGCAAATCTATATGCAAAACTAAAGGAAGTACTCCTTAGAAAACATGCAGCATCAAAACCATTAGCAATCACATTTACTAGAGTAAATCAAATCGTAAGGGGATGGATAAACTACTTTCGCATTGGAAGTATGAAAACGTTTCTTGAGGAATTTGGAGGATGGTTACGACACAAGATAAGAGTCATAATCATAAAGCAATGGAAGATACCAAAACGAATCTATATAAATCTACAAAGATTAAACCGAGTACAACGCTTTAGTTTCAAACATGAAGACATTTTTAAGGTTGCAAACTCAAGGTTAGGTTGGTATCGAAGATGTGGAATGGATGTGGTGAACTTCATTCTAAATCCAACAATTCTAGCAGTAAAGCAAAAGGATCGACCAGGGTTGGTCAATCCTCTTCAGTACTATCTGAGATAGTCGTGATTAATACATATGTAGCGTCGTATACAAGAACCGTACGTACGGTGCAACGGGAGGGGCGAAAGAAATTACTTTCCCTCTACCCTATTTCAATATTCTGTAATTGTGAAAAAGAATAATAAAAGTTAAAATAATTTGGCTTAATTCAACCGATGCGCACCTAACTTAGATTGTTACATGTATGATGATACATTGAAATGTAAGATTACCATATAAAAATAAGGAAGGT
>NZ_SODD01000069.1 GCF_004365815.1 Breznakia blatticola | reverse complement strand
ATTCGTAACAATCAAGATGAGAATTCATAATAATATAACAAAAACACTAACAAATATGATGACTATGACAGTTGCATTAAGAATGCCATTCTACACTCAGTATTGATGAAATCACAAATCCAAATCGAGAGACATTTTATGTGAATGGTGTCCAAGTTTGCGATGAGTTATTGAATGTAAATGAGGGTGATGTTATTTTAATTGAATGTTTAATGTTCCAAGTACACAAAACATCAATAACACTAATAGGAAATCATGATGAATACACAACAAACTTATTTCCTATCGAAGAAGAAGTGCAAATGTCAGATTTTCCAATGTATAGAAGATCTCCACGTATCGTAAAGCGAACAAAAGAAGAAAAGATTTCAATAGCAGCACCTCCAGCAAGTGAGAAAATGAGTAAGGGTGGATTGGCGAAAGTGATTATACCACCATTAGTTACTGGAGCTGGAACGGTTGCTATGGGAATTATGATGCCTAGAGGACCATATATCTATATTGGATTGGCATCAACATTTGTCTCATTAGTCTTTTCAATCTCAAGTTTTATAAATGAAAAGAAAGAGCATAAGAAAAATAATAAAAGAAGACAAGAAGTATATGAAAAGTATTTATTGCGTACTAGAAATACGTTAGAAAGATTGCGTATAGATGAAGAGGAATCCTTTCGTTATCACAATCCTTCAATCCCGGAAATCGAAAACCTAGTAAATGCGTATTCAAGTCGAATTTATGAGAAAGATGTTGATCATGATGATTTTCTAGAAGTTTGTGTTGGACATAGAAATGAACATCGCACCTTTAGTGTTTCTGTATCAGCAAATGAATTAGACATTGAAAAAGATGAACTACTAGATGAAGCAAGAGAAATCGAATCTGAATATAAAGAATATGAACAAAAACCAATTCATATTAATTTAAAAAAGAGTCATTTAGGAATTGTAGGAGATCATGAAGAAATACATCAACAATTAAAGCAAATTATGGCGCAAGTGACATTCTTCCATAGTTATCATGATGTAGAATTTATCTTTTTATACAATGAAACATACAAACAAGAATTTGATTATGTGAAGTGGTATCCACATTTCAAAATTAGTGCAGTAAATGTTACTGGTAATATTTATAATGAGACAGTTAGAGATCAAGTATTAGGAAGTCTAACTCAGATTCTTAAGCAAAGACGAGATATTCGTGAGGAAAAGAAACGAGAAAGTTCATATTCACCACACTATATTATTATCATTGATGAGAATCACTTGATTATGAATCACTCAATTATGGAATACTTACAAGAAGATACAACAGATTTAGGATTTACACTTATCTATTCAGCTAGACAAAGAGCAGATTTACCAGAGAATATTAAAACAGTTCTATTAGCAGAAGATATGCATACTTCTACATTGCTTATGAATCATGGTGAGATGATGAACAAGCGAATGAAAGCTGTGGAACTTGAGCAAGTAGATTTACAGAAAATGGCTAGAAACTTATCTGTTTTGAATCACCAAAAAGGGATTCGCTCACAAATACCAGAAAGTATTACGTTCTTTGATATGTATCACGTAAATCATCCACGTGAATTTGGTATTGAAGAAAGATGGATGCAAAACCAATCACATAAATCATTAGCGGTTCCTTTAGGTGTGCGTGCAAAAGATGATATTGTGGAATTGAATTTACATGAAAAGGCACATGGACCTCATGGTTTAGTTGCAGGAACCACAGGATCTGGGAAATCAGAGATTGTACAATCGTATATTTTGTCTTTAGCAGTAAACTTTCACCCACATGAAGTCGGATTTTTATTGATTGACTACAAAGGTGGAGGAATGGCAAGTTTATTCAAAGACTTACCACACTTATTAGGTACTATTACCAATTTAGATGGTAGTGAAAGTATGCGTGCCTTAGCATCAATAAAAAGTGAACTACAAAGACGACAACGTATTTTTAATGAACACAATGTAAATAATATTATTCAATACAACAAGCTATTCAAATCAGGAAAAGCTAGTGAACCATTACCAAGTTTATTTATTATCTCAGATGAGTTTGCCGAGTTAAAAAAAGAGCAACCTGAGTTTATGAGTGAATTAGTATCTGCGGCTCGTATTGGACGTAGTTTAGGTGTAAAACTAATTCTAGCTACACAAAAACCTAGTGGAGTTGTTGATGATCAAATTTGGTCAAACTCAAAGTTTAAGTTAGCTTTAAAAGTACAAGACGAAAATGATAGTAAAGAAGTAATTAAAACATCTGATGCTGCTTATATTACACAAGCAGGACGTGCTTATTTACAAGTTGGAAATAATGAGATTTATGAATTATTCCAAAGTGCTTGGAGTGGAGCAACATACAAAGATGCAAATGAAGAAGACATTGTGTATGACTTAGTATATCAAGTAAATGATATTGGACAAGCACAATTAATCAACAAAGATTTATCGACGGATGATGATATCAATGCAGTAAGTAAATCACAGCTTGATGTTACTGTGGATTATATTCATGAAATATATCAACAAAGAGGTGAAGTAGAAGTGATGAAACCTTGGTTACCATCATTAGAAACACAAATTGTTTCGCCTCATCTACATGAAATACAAGCACTTGAACAATTTGCAACATTGCAATTGTGTTGTCCAGTGGGAATTGTAGATATTCCTGAAGAGCAACTACAAAATGAGTTTGAATTAAACTATTTAAAAGATGGAAATGTTGCAGTGTTTGCATCGAGTGGTTTTGGTAAGTCATTCACATTAGGAACGATAATGACGACACTTGCAGCATGTAACAATCCACAATTAATGAATTTCTACATTATTGATTTAGGAAACTCAGCATTAATTCCATATGTGAATCTACCGCATACTGCAGACTATATGACATTTGACTCAATTGAGAAAATAACAAAGTTTGCAAAGATGATCAATGCAACTATTGCAGAACGTAAAAAGTTATTTGCTAAAGAAATGGTACAAAACTATGAAACATACAATGAGATGTTCCCACAAAGTCCATTAAAAGCAATTATGATTTTCTTAGACAATTATGATGTCGTAAAAGAATTACCGGTTGATTTAGAAGATTTTATATTACGTATATCTAGGGATGGTCCTGGACTAGGAATCTATATTACAATTAGTGCAACTCGAAGTAATGCAGTACGTTATGCAACGTTAAATAATTTTAAGACTAAAATTGCACAGTATATGTATGATGCAATGGAAATTAATAGCATCGTTGGAAGAAGCAAGTACAGTCTTCCAGAAATTAAAGGGCGTGCAATGGTAAAACTGGCAAATGTAAATACAATGCAAGTATATAGTCCTGTAGCATTTGAAAGTAATATTGAATTTACTACAAAAATTAAGCAATTAATTGAAGAAATTCATCAAGCATATCACGGTGAACAAGTTATGGGAATTCCAGTTCTTCCAGAAGTATTTACAACAAATGACTTTGCACAATATCCACATGAGTCAGAAGTTGATATAAAACTTGGATTGGACGTGAATGATGTAACGGTTTGTGATGCAAGTATTCAAGCATCACCATACTTAATTATTGGTCCAGTGGCATCAGGAAAAACAAATGTAATGAGTAATTTCATTACACAAGTAAAAGATGGTCAAACAGTGTATATTCTTGACTCGTCAAGAATGGAGCTTTATCAACATGCCAAAATGGATGGAGTTCACTATGCGACAAGTGATGAACAAATTCAGACCTTCGTGGAAGAATTAATTTCTGAAGTTGAGAATCGAAAACTTGAATTTGCAGATGAACATCAAAATAGTGGAATTGGACCAAATGAATTCTATTCAACATTGCCAAAATATATGATTTTTATTGAAGATGTAGATGATTTTGTTAGTAAAGTTGAAAAGAAATATCCGAAATTTGTAGATACACTTCGTGAGTCAACAAATGTTGGAATCAAGCTTATTGCAACTGCACAAGCAACGAAACTACGTGGATATGATGACATCACAAAATTCTTTAAGGGTTCAACAAATGGACTTGTATTGGTAAATCAAGGAAACCATTCAATATTCCCTGTGAGAAGTCAAAGAGATTATCCACCATTTGGTCAAGCATTGTTGTTTAACAATGGAGATTACAGGAACACACTATTACCAAAATATGTGAATAAGGGGGACAACATAAATGAGTAAAGTAAAAAAGGTATTACAACTAGTATGTATTGCTATAACTTGTCTTTCACTTGGTGTATATGCAGGAATGAATATAAACAATAAAAGTGAAGAAATAAGTGAAACAAAACTAGCTGTTGTAAATATGGATGAAGGTGTAACATATAACAATGAAGAGCGTAACTTCGGATTGGAACTAATTGACAAGTCGAATGCAAGTATTACGGTTACTGGATTAAGTGACGCAGAAAGTGGAGTAAAAGAAGGAAAGTATGCAGCATATATTGTACTTCCTTCAAATTTCTCAGAAAATGTAGCGAGTATAAATACGGTACAAACACCAACAACGTTTGAATATGTTATTTCAGATACATTGACGCGTGAAGCAAAAGAACAAACGGTTTACAATGTACTAGAATTTGGAAACAACTATAGTCAAAATCTTTCAAATATGTATATTGCTTCTATTTTGAATACATATCATAAAGGACAAGATGGTGCACTTGTGGCAATTGAGACAAGTGAACAAGATCTAAAGTTAATTAATTCAATTTCTTCAGCTGATCTAACAAGCATGGTTGAAGTTAAAGAAATTAATGTCGTGGAAAACCAAGTAGCTGATTTAAACATTGATGAAGAAAAAACGAAGTCTGTTGAAACAATGAATGCTGTCGATGCAAAATATAAAGAATTCATGCTATTGAGCAAGGCACAATTAGATGTGATTAAAGATACATCAAGTCAGTTATATACAGAAGTTGAAAGTTTAAAAGCGAAAGTAGCAAATGTATCAGATATTGCACCTAATGAATTTGGCGAGTATACATTTGATAACATGGATACATATATTCAACAGTTGAACAGTTCTATTACAAATTCAAGTGATGGTGTAAAATCCTTGTTACAAACAGCAAACGATCGAATTGACAAAGTAGTTAATTCGAATACAGGAATCGCTTACGGTATAGAAACTAAAATTCAAGATGTTGAGCAAAAACTATTAGCATTAAAAACAAATAATACGGATAACATCCAAAAGATAAATGATTTTATTCAAATACTAGATAGTTATAATCAAAACATCCTAGTACAAAAACAAACATTGTCTGAAAACAATCAAGTTTTACAACTATATGTGAGTGTAATGGAATTAAGTATGAATCCGTCATTAAACTCTGCAAATCAAAATTTAGCAGACTTTGTAAGTGAATTAGATGGTTCATTAGCAGTAGATCAAGAAGTAACAGATCTAAAAACACAAATTGATACATACACGAAACAAGAAAACTCAACAACTACATTCGTGGATTTCTATCAAACACATATAAATGGAAATAGTACTTCAACTTTATTAACAGAAAATGAAACTATATTGAATGCTTTAGATACACAAGCAATTGCACTAGATGAGGTATTAACTAAACTGACGGCAGATCAAACAAATTTGTCTGATGTAGAATCTGATATGCAAGCATTGAAAACATACAATGATCAATTAAAAACAATTGATAAAGTAGATCAAGGAAACCAAACGACTCCGCAAGTAGATACAAATCAATTGAAAGATGAAGTTACAAAAGATATGAGTAATAAAAAGGCATTATATAACTCATTATCTCAAGAAGTATTAACTCAAAATGGTCGTGTAGCATTGGTAAGAGATGCATTCAATCAAGCAAATACAACATTCCAACTATTACATGGAAATGTTCAATTATACGATCCAATAGCATACATTAATGAAAATGATATTACGGATTTCGTAAAACAATATATGAATGTGCAAGATAAAATTGAAAGCAAAGTACAATCACATGAGCGTGAGCAAGATTCATATGTAAAAGATGTATATACAACATCAAATACACATGTACAAACACTTCGCCAAGATCTATTAAAAGCAAATGAAACATCAAATAAACAAGTAGAACAAGGTTTAGCAAATGTGAAAGCAGTAAAACATGCTAGTGTCGCAACGACAACAACATCGCTTACAGACTTTACAAATACATTAGGTTACACAAGAAATGGATCGATTCTTAACCAAGATGCAGTAACATTTATTGCTAGACCAGTATCTGTAAATGGAACAATTTCTACAAAAACAGTGGAACAAAGTCAATTACCAGGAATGGTATTATTAGGACTAGCTGGTGTTGGTATTGTAGGTTGCGCATTATTAAGTATGAAACGAAAAAAGAAAATCGCAAAAGAAGAAGTTGTTTAATACACTGTATTACAAGATATATGTATTTTGATTAGTAAAGTATAACTTGTTTTGTGGTTGTTTGAATGATAGAATTAAAATAGTTAGTAATTATAGGAGGGCATAGAAATGCAAATTAGAATTGAACCAGAAATGCTGGAAGAGATTTCAACAAACTTAAAAAATGAAGGACAAAACTTCGAAGACTGTATTGGGAAAATGGAAGCACAAATTGGACGTATTCCAGATGCATGGGCAGGACAAGCTGCAGAAGCTTACCAAGGTCAATTTGCTGAGTTAAAACCAAGTTTTGAAAAAGTTAGAGAATTGATTGCAGACATTAGTCAACAAATTAATGATGTAATCCGTGCTTCACAAGAACTTGATGAAGATATTGCTTCAAAATTAAGATAATTTAACTAAAGAGGCAGTCGCCTCTTTTTTAATATTAATAACAATTGTTTTTATACTATGTAAGTAAGTCAACATCGGAGGGAGTGAAGTGTA
>NZ_SODD01000068.1 GCF_004365815.1 Breznakia blatticola | reverse complement strand
GATAAATCAATATTTATCATTCTATTTTCCTACTTTTTAGTGCACAAACTTTTAACTTTTAGGTGCTTGTCAAAGACTGTCGAATATGATAATATTAATGAGCGTTGTCACGAGAATAACTGTGGAGTAGTACTCAAGTGGCTGAAGAGGTGCCCCTGCTAAGGGTATAGGTCGGGAAACTGGCGCGAGAGTTCAAATCTCTCCTACTCCGCCATTTTAAAATAACCAAGTGCGAGCGTAGTTTAATGGTAGAACACGACCTTGCCAAGGTCGATACGGGAGTTCGATTCTCCTCGCTCGCTCCAAACTCAATTTAAGACGTTAAAACCCCATATTCGATGGGGTTTTTATTTTTTTATATTTTAAGAAAATAGCGAAACAAACTCATCATTTGTTCTTTACAGTATTAAGATGAATAATTTCTTTTTCATCTTTACTCTTATCCTTATATAAGATGAAAGCCAATGTAAATGATACAAGTGCTCCTAATAGTGTTCCAACAATCACTAAATAGAAATTATTCATTCCTGCACTTTCATTAATGTATCCAGTCAAAGTTAACAATCCAGGAGCTGCAAACAAATAATTTTTGACATTAAATATTCCAAAGAAGAAACCAGAAACTGCTCCACCTACCATTGTAGCAATTAAGTTTGTTTTCACATTCATTGTCACTCCATACAAGATTGGTTCAGTAATTCCACACATAGCAGTAAAACTAGTTGCACTTGCCATTTGCTTAATTTGACTATCTTTTGCTTTTAAAGATACTGCAAATCCTGCTGCTCCTTGTGCAACATTTGAAGCAAGTTGACCCGGAAAAATCATTGAATCGTATCCAATAGTTGCCATGTTATTAATTGCAATTGGAATCAAACCATGATGAACTCCTGTCATTACCATAAGTGGTAAAGTTGCTCCAATCACAGTTGGTACGATCCATCCCGCAATATTATTCAACATATTAATTCCATCACTAATCCACACAGCAACAATATATCCAATTGGACCTAAAGCTACCAAAGTCAGAATTCCTGTTATCAAGAACGTCAGCATAGGACGCATAAAGAATTTCACCGGTTTTGGTGATATTCTATCAACTAATGGATCTACTTTAGACATTACCCATACACCTAATATAATTGGAATTACAGATGACGAATACGTAGCATTATAGACAGGTATACCAATAAAATTAATATCTACACCACTTTCCATCGAATTCGCTACCATACCAATAAAATCAGGATGTAATAACATTGCACCAAGCATCATTGCTAAATAATGATTACATTTAAATTTCTTAGCTGCTGAATTAGCAATTAGTATTGGCAGAAAATAAAATGCTGTATTTCCCATAAATGATAAAATTTGATATGTTTGTGTATCAGCAGAAATCACTTTGAATGTTACAAGTAAAGCCAGTAATGCTTGCAACATACCAGCAGCAGTTAAAGCGGGAATAATTGGCGTAAAAATACCAGATAATGTATCAATAAGTTTATTTCCAATTGATGTATTCTTTTCTTCTACTTCTGGTGTATTGTCTTTTAACATACTTTGAATCGCTTGAAAAAAGTTTTCTACATCTGCTCCAATAATAACTTGAAATTCGTTATCGTTTTTCACTGCACCGAGTACATATGATAATTCTTCAAGCGCTTTTACATTAAATAGTAAACTGTCTTTTAATCTAAATCGCAATCTAGTCATACAGTTCGTTAAACCAGTTACATTGTCACTGCCACCAACTAATTTTAAAATTGCTTCTCCTTTCTCTTTGTAACTTAAGTTCTCTTTTCTTTTGTCACTCATATTCTTCCTCCTTTATAGATCATGTTGGGAGTGAATACCTCCCTTCATTTGTTTTTACAATAGCTAAATTCACGTGAGAAATCTATACTTCTCACACATCATGAAAGCGTTTTACATGAAGTGTTATTTTGCAGTACATTTCGTGTAAATTTTTTTCAAATATAGTAAAAAAAGAACAAGAACTTTAGCTCTTATTCTTTCATGTGTATTAAATTGTGTATTATCTATATTTCTCTAGAGTCTCTTCACTTAGACACGAAGCCGCATCTTCATCAGTGATAATTGTAAGGTTTGGATGTAATTTCAAAATTGTTGAAGGGATGTTGGAATCAACTTTTCCTTCGACGGTTTGTTTTAAGATATCTGCTTTATGTTTTCCATTTACAATCATAATCAATTCCTTAACATTCATAACACTTCTTGGCCCCATTGTTACTGCATAACTTGGTACCAGAGAGACATCTCCACCAAATTCCAAATCCGCAATTTTTTGCAATTCTTCATCCAAGAATGGAGTTTTAACCGTTTGATCTTCCCACGCTGTTTTTCCTGGTAAATTTCCACAGAAATGTCCATCATAACCAAGTCCCATAACTAACACATCTAAACCGCCATCTTTTTTAAGTCTTTGGTCATGACTTTCATAATTTTCAGGTGTTAATTTATGAATTTGTACTTCTTCAATTTCTGCTGGTGTAAAATAGTACTTACGTAAATTTGTTATAGTAATTCCTTCTTTCCCTTTTCCTTGAAATGGAATTTCATCAAAATTATAGTAATGTACATTGCTATAATTTTGCTTACCTTTTACCATGGGTACCAATTTTTCATACATCTTTACAGGTGTAGTTCCTGCGGTAATTGATACATTCACTCGTCCTTCTTTGGTCATATGTGAAAGCAGATACACTGCTGCTAGTTCACTCATTTCATCATATGTTTTTGTTTTAATAATTTTCATTTTATTTCCTCCTACTATGTATGTACACAGGATAACGAATATTATTTGATAAATCTATAATCTAAAGTTACTATGAAATTCATTTACAACAAATTATCAAATCGGAGTTAATTCTGTAAAATTTTTACATACCCATAAATTTAGAAGTTATTAATTAACTTTTCTTATTTATTGCTATACTATACATAAGAAGCAACATGGAGGTACATATGCTATTAATCGATACTTTGAAAAATCAGAATAATTTCTCTGATACTGAGATAGTCATATCAAATTATATTTTAGGTAATATACGTCAAGTTACTGAGATGAATATACACACGCTTGCTAATAATACATTTTGTAGTATTGCAACGATTTCTCGCTTTTGTAAGAAGTTAAAGTTCACAAATTTTAGTGCCTTTAAGTTGCAACTAGTCGCAGAAGTATACAACCCCTTAATGGATGCAAACCGAGTGGAATATAATTTTCCTTTTGAAAAAGAAGATCATTCCGACGAGATTGCTAAAAAACTCGTTAATTTAAGTAATCAAACCTTAAACGACACATACCAAAATATCGATATTGAAAAGATACATGCAGCTGCCACACTAGTAGACAATGCAGATCAAATTGATATTTTTGCAAATGGTAATTCTTTAGTAACCGCAATTGATTTACACAATAAAATGTTATGGATGGGTAAAAACAGTAATCTAGAAATTGTTAGAGGGTTTCAGTTTATTAAATCGCAGGTGAAAGTAAAAAATAAGATTACTATCATTATTTCATATTATGGAATAGATGAAGAAAGTATTAAAATTGCACGAGCTATGCATGAATCAAAAACTCCATATATATTGATAACAGGTCCTAAATTAAATCCATTGTGTACATTTGCTAGTGTAGTTATTCAGGTAACTCCAGCGGAAGAATTCAATGATAAACTAGCTCCAATATCATCTCGTATAGCATTAACATATGTAAGTGATCTCTTATATTCAATTGTATTTTCACTAAACTACGAAAAGAATAAACAAAATGTATCTTCACATTTATAATTAGTCGTACAAAAAAAAGGGCCTGACTTAGTAAGTCAAGAACCCATTTTCACTTAAAATTCTAGTTGCATTACGAACCGCATCACCACGGTCGTTAATCGCTAATGTTTTTTGTTCGACATCAAAACTGTGTTCAATACCCAAATCATTTAAATCTTCTGTGACACGAGCACGATCTTCTTTTGTTTTCATGTCTTTAAGCATAATTACATGTTTCATTCTACATTCCTTTTCTAGTACGTAAATTTTTCATAGTACTGCATCTTCTCAAGTTGTTCCATATTTTCAAGTGGATTTGAATCAAGTCGTAATTCATATAGCTTATTCATACCAATTAATGGTTCTAAATCTGTAATATAGTTTGCTTTAAGCGTTAAACTTACAAGATTCGTTAGGTTTTGAATTGGAGCAAGATCCATAATTGAGTTATGATCTGCACGTAAGCGAATTAGTTTCATCATATTTTGTAATGGCGTTAAGTCTTCCACTACATTATTGTAGATGTCTAAAATTCGTAGTTCCGTTAAGTTCTTTAATGGTTCAAGTGATTCTACTTTATTGTTGGCGATTTTAAGCGCTTGTAAGTCAACTAAATCTTTTACAGGAGTTAGATCACTAAACCAGTTATTTGATGCATCTAGTACACGTAAATGCGTACATTCAGCTAATGGAGTAATATCCAAAATCATGTTATTGTGGAAATCTAATTCATGAATACAATCAAAGTCTTTTAAGAAACTTAAATCCGTTAAATATGTATGATCAATTGTTAGATTTTCTATCTTGCGTAATTTCTCTAGAATGGAAATATCAGTAATTCTATTTTTTCCTAAATCCAAACGCACCAAATTTGTTAGATTGCGAATTGGACTTAAGTCTTTAATTTCACAGTATTCTAAGTTTAAATTCTCTAACTTTGTAAGTCCTTCTAAAGCATCAATATTCATTAGTTTACAGTTATTTAACTGTAAACTTTTTAAATTCTTACATTTTGCCAACAAGGAAATATCATGTAAATACTTGTTGTTAGAAAGATTTAATTCTTCTAGACTATCAAAATCTTCAAGGACAGAAATGTCATGAAATAAGTTACCCGAAATATCTAGTACACGTAGTTTTCTTAATCCTTGTAACTTACAAATATCATATAGCCACATTTTTGGTAAATGTAATTCTTCTAAGTTTTTTAATTCTGAATACACAGATAAATCAAAGTTATCACTACGTACACCACCATGTAGTTCACGTAGTTTATCAAGCTTATCAAGTTTATCAATATGTGAAACATTTGTACTGTTAATATTAAGTACTTCTAGATTATCTAAGTCTTTTAGACGACGTAAATCTAGTGGGAATACTTCATTATGCGAAATATCCAAATTGGATAATCGTTGTAAGTCTTTTAATGGTTCAATACTTTGCAATGCATTTCTTGATAAACGAAGTTTCGTTAGCTTGGTTAGTTTTTCTAATGGATGAATGTGTTCAATTCGATTTCCAGTTAAATCTAACACTTCTAAGTTGATACAGTCTTCCAACCCATCAATAAATTCAATATCTTTATTACGTAAAGATAATATATCTATTTTTTCTAACTCATCTGAGGTAATCATTTCATTTTCTTTTTTTCCTAGAAACTCAAGCATTGCTTGGTGTAGGTTATCATCTTTAAACATATGTTCCTCCTTCTTGTCTTACAGCAAGAAAACACTAGCAAGACCTAAGTAAATTAACAATGCAACAACATCAACTAATGTCGTAATTAATGGTCCTGCCATAACTGCTGGGTCAAAGCCAAGTTTTTCGGCAACCATTGGCAGTGTACACCCAATGAGTTTTGCCACCATAACTGTACACATAACAGTTACTGATACGACAATGGATGTTTGCACATCTACCATTCCCATAAATATAATGACACGGAAGAAATTCACAATCCCCATTGTTAGACCACAAAGGAACGCTACACGAATTTCTTTAAACCATATCTTAAGCATATCCGTTAAATGCACTTCACCCAAGGCTAATGCTCGAGTAATCATCGTACTACTTTGATTTCCTGCATTTCCTGCAGCATCCATCAACATCGGAATAAATACGGAAAGGTATGCAACCGTTTTTAAATGATCTTCAAATATTAATAAAATATTTCCAGTAAATGTTGCCCCAATCATCAATACTAGCAACCAAACAATACGGTGTTTATACATGGCAAAAACACCAGTTTCCAAATATGGTTTATCTGTTGGTGTAATCGCAGACATCTTATGAATATCTTCGGTTGTTTCTTCTTCCATAACATCCAAGATATCATCATATGTAATCGCTCCAGCGATTTTTCCTTCATCATTTACTACAGGAATTGTTGAAATATCATATTTACGAATCAATTGTGCTGCTTTTTCTTGATCATCATCCGTTTTGACTACAATTAAATCGGTATCCATAATATCTTCAATCAGTTCATTATCTTCCGCATATAGCAATTGCTTTAACGAAAGCGAACCAATGAGTTGACGCTTACTATCCGTAATATATGCATACCCTAAGGCACGATCAATGTTTTTTAATTTACGTAAACGTTGAATGGATTCTAATACACTTTCATAACGTTTTAAGGTAATGTAATTTGTATTCATAATAGAACCACATGAATCCTCACGGTAGTTCAATAACTTATTAATTTCTGCACGTTGATTCGGTTTTGCATTTTGCAATACACGTTTTACAACATTTGCAGGCATCTCTTCCATAAAGTCAACGATGTCATCACTATATAAGTTATCTAACATACTTTGGATTTCTGGTCCGGTAAATGCTTCAATCAATTCTTCCTGTTTATCATATGTTAAATAGGAAAAAATCTCAGCAGTTACATTTTTTTTCAACATTTTAAATACAAATAATACATCTTCAATTTGTAATTGTTCGACAAGATCACTCATATCGACAATATTATATTCATCGAAGAGTTCACGGATACGACGTACATCTTTACTTTGTATGAGGGCTTGTAGTTCCTCAATTGTTACTTTATTGTTGTCCATAAACTCTCTCCCTTCGCTATTTATTCTTTAATAATTTTAGGCTTAATTCAACCAGTGCATACCAAGTCTCGATAAATCACTGATAAGTACTGAATAATTTATGTGTCTTTAAAGCATTTCTTGTGATG
>NZ_SODD01000067.1 GCF_004365815.1 Breznakia blatticola | reverse complement strand
ATTCCATTGTAATCTACTTTATTTGAGTAGTAGTGTGTATCTGTAAATTTTGTATATGCTTTTTCTGTTGATTTAGCAGGTATTGTTGTTGCTTTAGTTTCATCAAATGCATTTATATCATTACCTTCCATGATTTGAAGTGCACCAACTTTATCAGAAGTCGCAAACCACGCTAAGTTCAAGTTTGTTTCATTTTCTCCAACATTTAATGCAACATCTTTAATTGCATCACTTGCTGGAAGTGTATCTTCTGTTGGATTGATATTGAATTCTAGTAATTCAAACATAGCATCTACATCTTCTGGATTTGCTGTATGAAGTTCAACTGCAATTGTGATATCCATGAATGTATTTCCATACGCATCTGTCTCTGGTTCATCAAGTTCCATGATATCCATCTTCCATTGCTCATCATAACCTTCTTTGTATGTGCCTGGAATATAACCAGCACCTAGACTTGATACATCTTCAATAATGAATTCTTCTTCGATATAACCATCAACTTTTTCTTGACATCCATATTCCATATTTTGCTTATAGTTACTTGTAGGAATATTAAAGAAGTTTGCAATTGGCTTTCCATTCAAATACATAATCATCGCATCATTATAACGGACTTTCCCACTAATCGCATACGTGTTATCTACTTGTTTTTGTGTTAAGCGGAATGTATGACGTAAAAAGTATGTACTATATGTTGTACCATCATCATTTGTCTTCAACACTTGTCCACTTCCATCATCTGTAGTTGTGAATTTCTTTCCTTGGTATGAAGGCCAATCCACATCATCAAATTCCATGTCGACTCCATAATCCAGCCAACCAATTGGATACGCCCATCCATTTTTCTTATTCCATGTTTCGTAATACGTTCCTACATTTGGATCCGTATTATCATCCAAGTATTTCCATTCCATCGTATCGCTAGCAACATTATAATTCACTAATTTTTCTTCTGGCTCACTTACTATATCATCTTGATGGGATGTAAATACATCTGTAAATCCAGCAGCCCCAAACAATGTGAAGCAAGCAAGAATTGTAATTCCTATTTTTCTAAACATAATATCTCCTTTTCTTACACGATTCAATTTTGCATTTCTACTTAGTTTTCCTTCTTTTCACCTCCAGCTCCCTAAACAAAAAGAAAACTCAAACCACATAGAAAAAGTTCTATATGATTTGAGTCTGCCTGGTTTCAGTAACATACTCACTCTCTCACTCTATCCGCGAGTGAAAGCGTTTTCTTTTTATAGTTTCATTATATCGGTCAAAAGTACTTTGTCAATACACATTTCAACTTATACACGTTCTTCCTTTGACTTATATTCAAGATACCGTAGAAATAGCATATTGGAAATCAAGAAGAAATGTCCTGTAATGCTATACTCAATATCGTAATATCCAGTTGGAAAATCACTTGATGTAAAGGTGATTGCATAATCTGCATGTTTTTCAAGATAACTTTCACCATCACGGCATACACCAAGTACAGGAATATGCATACGATTTAAATACTTTAATAGATTAATCATTGTGCTGTTATTTCCTTGATATGATGCAACAATGAAGAAATCTTGTGCATCTACATACGTAAGCAGGGTGTCTAATTCATGATCCCCTTCAATTACATGAATGATTTTTTGACGGTATGCAAATTCTCGTTTCAATTCCATTGCAAAATTATACTGCACAGTTCCTGTAGCAAAGACAAATATTCGGTTGGCTTTATCAAGTTTCTCTAAACATTCATGTAAATCCATATCCTTCAATTGATACATGGTACGTTCTAATTCTTGAATGGACTGATCAATGATTGCAACATCAAATTTTGATTCATCATCTAGTTCCATCTTGATGCGAAACTTCAATTCACTATACCCTTCCAGTCCTAGTTTTTTGGTAAAACTCAAAATTCTTGTATGCGATAAATTACATACTTGGGCAAGTTCCAATACACTCATTTTTTTACATTGACGTTTATGATGATAAATATACTGCCAAATGTATAAATCCGTTTCATTGAGTTCTTCATATTTTTGACGAACGAGTTCTTCTAATCGAATCATTGACACTCACCTTCTTTCATTTGCATGTAACACATCAACAAATAATCGATAAGGATGTAATAATTCACTAAGGATTCATATCTTGCACCACAAGGATTATCCACATTTACAGGTTCTACAAATAAGCAATGCTCTGCAATATGCGTCAATGAATTATCTTTATTTACACTTATGGAAATCATTGGAATATTATTGATTTTTAGTTGTCTAGCAAACTCTAGCATTCGTATTGTTTCCCCAGAATACGTAATGATTAAGACTAGATCTGTCGGCTGAAGTACTTGTAAGAATGCATCTTTATCCATGTGATCATCAATGTGAAAAAATAGTTTCTTTACATTGAGAAATGAGCGTTTTAATTCCTTTGCTACACTACTTTGTACATTCCCTGTACTAAATACATATAGATTTCTTGCCTTTGCAATAGCATCTACAATCGGTTTAAAGTTCACCGTTTTTAAATACCCTGTGTAATTTGCATATGCTTGAAACACTTGTTGTTGGCGGTCTGCATGTTCTTGCTCTTTTACTAATTCTTGTGCAAGAAGCACCTTAAATTCACTGTATCCTTTACATCCAATTTTCTTAGCAAATCGTAAAATTGTTGTACGTGATACATTACAACGTTTTGCTAGTTCCTCAATTGAGACATGAACACAGTCTTTTTGATTTTTTGAGATGATCTGCCAAATGTATAAATCATTCTCATTTAAGTTTTGGTAATTCGCATTTACTCGTTCGAATAGTTTCATTTGCTTTCCTCTATAACTTAACTTTACCCCACTCAAACTTACTTGTCTACTCTTGCGAAAATAAGTGCCAACGATTGCTGGCACTTATCTTACTTGTATTCAAGTATTACATCTTCATTTGCTTTCACTGCTTTTGAATAGTATCTCTGAACTTGATGTTGATTATCATCGACAATGACTAACATAATGATATCCTTAAGTCCATGTTCTTTAAAGTACGCTAAATCAAAACTAATCAGTGGTTGTCCAGCTTTAACATGATCTTGAATATGCACATGCCGTTTAAACACATCCTTTTTGCATGCAAAGGTATCAAGTCCAATATGAATTAACATCTCTACACCATCAGCGTTAATAAAGCCAATTGCATGAGAGCTTTCATCATTAGCAAGTGTGATACGTGCATCACATGGAGCAACTACACAACCACTGGACGGTTGTATTGCAATTCCATCACCCATCATCTTTTGTGAAAACACATCATCAGGTACATGCTCTAATTCTACACTTTCGCCATCCACAAACGCGTAGAGTTCTTTGTTTTTCTTTTTAAAAAACATTATTTAAGTTCTGGCCAATACTCTTTATTTGCTTCAATTAAGTCATCTAGGATTAATTTGGCAACGCGTGCACTTGGTACTGTTTTTGAAAGTGTAATTGCTTGCCATAGTTTTTGGTATGATCCTTCAATCCAAGCAGCAACTGTTAACTTTTCAACAGATACTTGTTGCTCCATCAATCCTTTTTGGAATTGTGGGATGGCTCCTTGCACAATTCTTTCATATCCATTACTTCCAACAATACATGGTACTTCTACCATTGCTGTACGATCAAAGTTTTCAATTGTTCCTTCATTAGGTACAATCAACAACATTTTCTCTTTTGTGTTTTTTGCAATTGCACAAGCTAAGTCTACAATATATGTAGCATGTGCATCCGGTTCAAATGGTGAACCTTTTGCAGTGCCTGCTTCAATGATGTTATTGCAAACTTCAAAGATATGTTTTTCTCTGTGTTCCATAACTTCATTGGCACGTGTGTGTTCTGGATTTGCATGTTCAACAACATAGTCAGGGAATAAGTAATATTTCAAATATGTATTTGGAATGGTTTCTGGATCGAGTGCATATACATCTTTTGCTTTAGCAAATGTGTCCATCCATGAATTTTCAACATGTTGATCCGTTTGACTAATTGCACCAGCAAATCCATTTTCTGCCATCTTTTTACGAATGATTGGCATTAAATCATTTCCTTCATTGTCATAAATCTTGTGCCACCAACCAAAGTGGTTTAGCCCATAATATTGCGTATCTAATTGTTTACGACTTTTTAATCCAACCATGTCTGCCATTTTTTCTTCAAGATCGACTGGCATATCACAAATATTTAGAATTTTTGAATCTGGACGTAAACGTCTTGTTGCTTCTGCAACAATAGCTGCAGGATTTGAGTAGTTTAGCATCCATGCATTTGGTGAATACTTTTCCATATAATCGATTAGTTCAATAATTCCACCAATTGAACGCATTCCATATGCGATACCACCTGGACCACAAGTTTCTTGTCCAACAACTCCATATTTTAATGGAATTTTTTCGTCTTTTTCACGCATTGCATATTTTCCAACACGAATGTGTGCCATACAGAAATCTACATCTGTAAAAGCTTCTTCTGGATCAGTTGTGTAGCTAAACTCAATCTCTGGAGCATTTTCTTTAATGTATATTTCACATGCCTTTGCGATGGTTTCTTGACGCTTACCATCATTGTCATAAAACTTAATTTTACGAATTGGAAAACGGTCTTGTTCCTCAAGCAACATTAACGCAATTCCTGGTGTAAAGGTACTTCCTCCACCGGCCACTACTATTGAATACTTTTTCATGTGTTTTTCCCTCCTCTACATGATTTGCATAGATGCATAGAAACATAGAATACTAAGTGCCATAATTGCAACATTAGGTATCATGTAAGACCATGCATGTCGTATCGTTTCAAATACTTGTGTTCTTGTCCAAGATGATTTATATAAACGGTATGTTTGAAATGCTAGAAATCCTAATACACAAACATAGAATATATTTCCTAGTAGCATTTGTGCTACCATCAATATCATCAAACTAAAGATCACAATATTTGTATCTTTTGTCTCTATTTGTTTTTTGAAATACTGTAGTTGATACGCTACAAATGGATTGATGATTGCTACTAAAAAGGAAATAGCAACCGCAGGATCTTGTTGCAACAATGCTTGCAAGTCCATTTGCGAACCAATCAATTTATACGAAACTTGAATATAGAACATGATAGGTGTCACACAAAGAAGTATTTGTGCTAACGTATACCATTTCTTTAACTTTTTAGTTTTCATCATATTGTCCTTTCTTATGCAGCTAGTAATTTTTCAAAGTCATCACGAACGGATGCAACTGTTAACCCAATAATTACTTGCATTGATTTTCCTTTCGCTGCTAATCCATGTGTTCCAATTTGTTTGAAATACTTATCGTCTTTTACAATTGTTTCATCTTTTACGGTGACACGAAGACGTGTCACACAGTTTGTAACATCTTCAATATTTTCCGCACCACCAAGTCCTTCTAATATCATTTCAACATATGCCAAATCGTTACCTGAAGAAGTGCGCATTCCTTTTTTCTCTCTGAATTCTTTCTTTGAGTAGAATTTTACATCTTCATCTTCATCAATTTCTCTTCCTGGTGTTGCGAAGTTAAATTTTAAAATCAATGTTCTAAATACAATGAAGTAAATTCCTGTAAAGGCAATTCCAATTGCAAATTGAATCAAATACGTTGACCAGTGTGAACTCATTAATGGAATCCAGTTTAAGGCAGCACATTCAATTGCTCCTCCTGAGAAGATTCCAACAACTCCAGCCATATATGCCACTGTTGCAAGGGTTGCTGCTAAGATACAGTGCACAACATATAGTGCAGGTGCAATAAACAAGAATGTAAATTCAATCGGCTCAGTAACACCACACATAACAGCTGTTAAGGTAATTGGTATTAATAATCCAAGTACACGTTTTTTCTTTTCAGATTTTGCAGTTGCATAGAATGCTAAAGCAATACCTGGACAACCAAACATCTTTGACATTCCTGTAAGTGTGAATCCAAATTGTGGTGCAAGTGATTTTAATGATTCGCTTGATGCTGCCAATGTTGGTAACATGTTTGCCCAAGCAGAATACATACCACCAGTAACTACTGCATTATCATAGAAGAATGGTGAGTACAGTAAGTGGTGTAGCCCAAATGGAATCAGTAATCTTTCTAAGAAAATAAATACCCAAACTCCAAAGTTACCTGTTGTAACCACAAATCCTTGGAATGCAGTCATTGCACCTTGAACCATTGGCCATAACCATGCAGATATTATTGCTACTGGAATCATCACAAAGAAACCAATCATAACAACGAATGTTGATCCATTAAATGTTCCTAACCATTCTGGAAGTTTTGTATCGTAGAAACGGTTGTGAATATAAATCACGATTCCAGAAATCATTAGTGCACCAATCATTCCCATATCTAATGTTTTAATGTTAGCGATCATCGTTAATCCGCTAGTTCCACCTACATCTTGGCTAAAGTCTACACCAAATGTTGAACCCCATTGCGCAAGAATTGTACTTAAGAAATAATGGAATGTTAGAAATAATACGAGTGCTTCCATACATGCACGTGCATTTTGTTTTTTAGCAAGTCCAATTGGTAAGCTTACCGCAAATAGTAATGGAAGTTGGTTAAATACTGTCCATCCTCCTTGTAAAATGATATTCCAACACTGATACCATATGTGTGTTGGTGCTGCCATTCCACCCATAATCGCTTCTGTCGTAAACAATGTACCAACTCCAATACAGATTCCCGCAAACGCGAAAAGCAGTACCGGCGTGAACATCGCTCCTCCAAATCTTTGTATTTTTTGCATCATATCGTTTACCCCCTTTTAAAACAATCGTAACTGATATTGCTTGATACACTCACATCATAACATTGGAATTTTGAAGCACAATACTTTGCGATTCTTTGGGAACAAATACACAATTTCATACATATGAATATATCCTGTGATTTTTCACAAAGCCTTTAAAATAGGCGTAATATTCACTTTTTAAGGATACACATAAAAAAAGACCAAGTGCATATTTTCTTGCATTTGGTCGATTTATTTTATTTCTTCCCGATGATTTTTATTCTTGCACAGGTACCTTTTTTGTTTTCGCACTTAAGATATATGCACCAAGCAATGATGTAAATGGTACAGTCAATACAATCCCAATACTTCCTGCTAATGCTTGTGCTATCTCTAGTGCAACATAGTCCATGTTAAGTATTTGGTTTGCATTTACACTGTATGCCATAAATAAAATCATTGTCGCAAAGGAACTTCC
>NZ_SODD01000066.1 GCF_004365815.1 Breznakia blatticola | reverse complement strand
ACTGTCGAAACATGTTGGAAAGCCGTATACGTTAGTAGCGTACGTACGGTTTGATAAGGGGCGATTGAAGTAATTCAGTCGCCTACTTTTTATGTGCAATAAATTATGAATTTAAGTAAAAATTAAGGGATATAAAGTACACTTGATTTTACTTTAAGCGATTTGAGTACCGTGCTATAATAGTTATGCTTGAAAAAAGGAGGGTTGCGATGTTTAGAATTGGACAATCAAGTGATGTTCATCGTTTTATTGAAGGTGATCATATCGTACTTGGTGGAGTGAAAATTGAAGCACCCTTTGCTGTGGATGCACATTCTGATGGTGATGCACTTGTTCATGCAATTGCTGAAGCAATTTTAGGTGCACTTGCCTTACGTGATTTAGGTACACATTTTAGTGATACTGCAAAAGAAAATGAGAATCGATGCTCATTAGATATTCTTGCAGATGTGGTGAAAATGATGGAAGATCGTAATTACCAAATTGGTAATGTCGATAGTTTAATTATGATTGAAAAACCAAAGATGGCACCCTATAATGCACAAATGAAAGAAAATCTTGCTCGGGCACTTCACTGTGATGAAAGTCAGGTGAATGTCAAAGCAACAAGAGGCGAAAAAGTCGGTTTTGTGGGAAGACAAGAAGGAGTTCTTGCCCAAGCGATTGTTTTATTACAAAGGAGAAATGAAAATGAGTAGAGTACGTGTGCGCTATGCGCCAAGTCCAACTGGACACTTACATATAGGAAATGCAAGAACTGCATTATTTAACTACCTATATGCAAAACATTATGATGGAGATTTTGTCTTCCGTTTGGAAGATACAGATATCGCAAGAAATATTGAAGGTGGAGAAGAATCTCAACTGAAAAATCTTGCTTGGTTAGGAATTGTTCCTGACGAAAGTCCATTCAACCCAAAAGAACAATATGGACCATATCGTCAAATGGAAGCTCTTGATATTTATGACAAAATTGTTGAAGAGTTAATTGAAAAAGGACATGCATACAGATGTTACTGTACACCTGAAGAATTAGCTGAAGAAAAAGAACGTCAAGAAGCAGCAGGTGTTGCACCAATGTACAATGGACACTGCCGTAACTTAAGTGATGAAGCAATTAAGAAATACGAAGAAGAAGGACGTCCATATACGATTCGTCTACGTGTACCTGAAGGAAAAACATATACATTCAATGATATGATTCGTGGCGAAGTAAGCTTTGAATCAAAAGATATCGGAGACTGGGTAATTGTAAAAAGTAATGGAATTCCAACATACAACTTTGCAGTTGTAGTTGATGATCACCGTATGGAAATTACCAATGTATTCCGTGGGGAAGAACATATTTCAAATACACCAAAACAATTGATGTTATTTGATATGTTAGGATGGCAACCACCACTTTATGGACACATGACAATTATCGTTAATGAAAACCATAAGAAATTAAGTAAACGTGATCAAAATGTTATGCAATTTGTATCACAATACGAAGAAGAAGGATACTTGCCTGAAGCGATGTTTAACTTCTTAGCATTACTTGGTTGGTCACCAGAAGGAGAAGAAGAAATCTTCTCTAAAGAAGAATTAATTAAAATCTTTGATGAAAAACGTTTAAGTAAAAGTCCAAGTATGTTTGATAAAAACAAACTTACATGGATAAATAACCGTTATATGAAAGCCAAAGATTTAGATGAAGTGGTTGCAATGTGCAAACCATATCTAGAAGAAGCATATGACTTAAGTGGAAAAAGTGATGCTTGGATTCACGACTTGATTGGTTTATATCATGATCAAATGTCATATGGGAAAGAAATCGTTGAACTTGTTAGTTTATTCTTTAAGGACGACTATACATTAGACGAACAAGGCAAAGAAGTAATGTCTTGGGAAACAACACCAACAGTTGTAAAAGGATTTGCTGAACAACTTGAAGCAATCGAAGACTGGACAGCTGAAAATGTAAAAGCTGCAATTAAAGCGACGCAAAAAGCGACGGGAATTAAAGGGAAACCGTTGTTTATGGGGTTACGTGTTGCGATTACAGCACAAGAACACGGACCAGATTTAACGCAAACTGTGACGTTGTTAGGAAAGGATAAAGTGCTTGCACGTTTAGGGCAAATCTAATGAAAGGCGAGCGTATTTATCTTAGAAATTTAACACTTGATGATGCAGAGGCACTATTTGCAATAGCAAGTCATCCAGATGTTGGAATCCATGCTGGATGGAAACCACATGCATCGATTGAGGAAACAAAAGAAGTATTAGACAAAATTCTTATCAACGAAAACAGTTTTGGAATCTTCTTACAAGATGATGATACGCTAATTGGCTGTTTTGGAATTCAACAAGATCCACTTCGTACAGCACCAATGAAAAATCTAGGATATTGGATTGGTAAAGACTATTGGGGTAATGGATATGTGCCAGAAGCTTCACGATTGGTATTGGATCGCTTGTTTTTAGAAGATAAAGAACCATATGTGAGTATCAATCACTTTGTCGAAAACACAAGAAGTAGACGCGTGATTGAAAAGCTAGGTTTCAAAAAAGAAGGAACATTGGTACATGCATACAAAGATGCAAGTGGTAACGTGCATGATATTGTAATGTATGTATTATGTTTGAAAGATTACGAGGAAGATAGATGAGAAAACTTAAAAAAATCGCAACTGTTGCAACACTAAGTATGGTGATGTTAACTGGTTGCGGAGTAAGTTCAGAAGAAAAAGCAGTAGAAGCATTAGATTTAGCTGCAACTGCAAAAACACCAACTTCATATAAAATGGATGTGAATTACACCATGGATGTAAAGGCAACCTATCAGGAACAAACCGTGGAAATGGCAATAAAGGTTGATATGACTAATGATGTATTGGTAGATCAAGAAAAAGCACATGCAAATGGCACAATCGATATTAGTTATATGGGACAAAGTCAAAAAGTAGAACTAGAAACATACACCTATAAACAAGATGACGCATTTGTGATTGCAAGTAATGATGGTTCAAGTGATACTTGGGTGACATCAAAAGTTACAGGATTGCCAGATGCAACGCTTAGTAAAGATGAATTTAAGACATTAAAGAAAATGGATGTACTTCGTACGTTAAATGATGGTAAAGTCAAAAAACAAGAGACATACCAAGTTGCAGGACGTATCGAATACAAAACATTGGCCAAAATGATGGATGTTTTAGGTGCTACAGAAGAACTTGTTAGCGTGGAAGATTACGAGGGAAAAACATTCCCAGTAACTTATCAATTCTACAAAAAGGATAACCGCTTGGCATCTGTTAGTGTAGATATGAAAGCTGCAATGAAAGAATCATTAACAGAAGGATTTGGTGAGAACACGGAAGGGTTAGAAGTTGAAGTAAAAGATGCTTCATTTACAATTACTTGTTATGACTATGACAAAGTAGACGACTTCACAATCCCAGAATTAAAAGTAAGTGAAAGTACAAATCAAAATGAAGAAAGCGATGATACTTCATTTGAAATGCCAACATATTACTTAGAAGAAAATGAAAAAGCATTTGCGTAATTTGCAAATGCTTTTTTTCTAGTCTTTATCAACAGGGAATGTAATTCCTGCAGCAAGTCGTGCATGATATACGACATCCATGACATCACGTGTATGATCTAATAGTTTATAGCAAGCTTCAAAATCATTTGCTTCAATGATTTTTTGGAAGTTATCTACCTCATAAGCCATATGGAAGTGTTGATTTACACCAATGCAGTTTGGATTGTCTTGTGCATTAGCTACATCGATTTGATCACCTTTTAAAGGAACCTTTTCAACAATTGGACATACACCTGTACTTCCTCCGCTAACTTTGACGCTGCCATTGTCTCCTTGTAGTAAGGTAAAGTAATCACTACTACAGTCCTTACATCCAATACAGTTTACTGTAAACGTATCATAGCGCATGATTAATGTACCACTTGTATCGATTCCATTGAATCCGATATTTGGATAGTATGTATAACTTTCTGGTTTTCCAAATAATCCCATTACAAAATGAATATTATAAATGTTAATATCCATTAGGGCTCCACCTGAGAAGTTAGGATCAAATGCGTTAGTAACAATTTGATCTTTATATTTATCATAACGTGATGAATATTGTGAGAAGTTTAATGTCGCCATTTTCATATTCCCAAGATTTGGTAACTGATTTCTTACCACCTCATAATTTGGTAAGTGAATGGTTGTAATTGCTTCAAATAAGAATACATTATTTGCTTTTGCGACTGCGATTAAGTGTTCTGTTTCTGCAAGTGTACTTGTGAATGGTTTCTCGCAAATAACATTCTTTTTTGCGTGTAATGCTTGAAGACTTTGTTCGTAATGCAGTGAGTTTGGACTTGCTACATATACAGTATCTACAGTTTCATCTGCTAACATTGCATCAATTGAATCATAGTATGCATCTACTTGATGTTGTGCTGCGTATGCTTTTGCATCATCAAGTTTTCGAGAGTATACAGCAACAAGTTCGACATGATCTGTCATAGAGATTGCTTTAATAAAGCGGTCAACAATTGCCCCTCTACCAATGGTTCCGATTTTCATAGTTCATAGCTCCTTCATTTTGATACTATCATCATACCACAAATGTTTTCATTCCGTGATATACTCTTAGTAAGAAGAGGGTTTCATATGCTAGAAAAAACAAGAGAGACAAAGGTTCTACGTGATGTAATCCATGGATACATTCATGTAGACTTACAAATCATCTGGGAATTAATTGATAGTAAAGAATTCCAAAGACTGCGTAGGATTCGCCAACTTGGTGGTGATTTTCAAGTATATCATAATGCAGAACATTCACGCTTTTCACATTCGCTTGGTGTCTATGAAATCGTAAGACGAATGGTACATGAAGTACACGACTTACAAATGAAATTAACCGAAAGAGAAAAAGTAGTCGTAATGATTGCAGCATTGTTGCATGATGTTGGACATTTACCGTTCTCGCATGCTTTTGAACATATTTGTCCGATTCCACATGAGCGTTTTTCGTATGATATTATCGTAGGCAATAGTGATGTCAATCGTATTCTATGTTCTTATGATGAAGAACTAGTTCTAGAAGTTGCAAGTGTGATTCGCTATCAACATAAAAACCCAATACTTAATCAAATTGTTTCTGGGCAACTGGATGCAGATCGTATGGATTATCTACTACGTGATGCATATTTTACAGGAACGAGTTATGGTGCTTTTGATCTAGAAAGAATTCTAAGAACCATTCGAGTAAAAGACGATAAACTTGTTGTGAAAGAAAGTGGAATTCATAGTGTAGAAAACTACATTATGGCAAGATACCACATGTACTGGCAAGTATATTATCATCCGGTATGTCGTTCGTATGAAATTGTATTGAGTAGTTTATTTAAACGTATGCGTTATTTATATGAAAATGGAGATCCTATGGTTGAAGAACTACAAATGTTTGTTCCTTTTTTAGGAGATCATCCAAGTATTTGTGATCATTTTGATTTAGATGAAAATGCAGCATTTTATGGAATTGCTAGACTGACAAAATCAGATGATGAAGTGATTGCAGATCTTGCAAGACGTTTACTCAACCGTCGCTTGTTTGAATATGAAACAATCATGAATGATGATGAATATAAACAAATGGAAGCAAGGGTTCGACTTGCAGGATATGATCCAAATTATTATTGTTACATGGATACGATGTCGCAATCCCCATATTCACCATATGCAAAAGAAAGTGGTTCGAATATTTGGGTACTTACTGAAAGTGGTGAAGTTGCAGAATTAAGTCAAAGAAGTGTAATTGTAAAATCCTTAGTTGAAGGAGATGTAAAAAAGGAAAGTAAAGTGTACTTTCCAGATTTAGGAGAAACATATGGCAAAGATTGTGGATGTTAATAAAATATTTGAAATCAATCAATTACTAAAAGAAAAAGGAATTGCATATTCGTTACATAGTGTTGGTGCTTGTGGAGCAGAATTTGTAGAACTCAAACAAGATGGAGAAGCACATGATGTAAATGAACTCTATGCAATAATCAATGCATATTTAAAGGACTACTTTATGCAAGTAGAACCAGTGAAACCTGGAGCATTATTGTTGAAAGTAGTGTAGAAAGCTATTATGTAAACTTATCTAGCTATTAGAAATTATTATTTTTAAAAAGTATGGTGCTGTGGTATCATGCTTTTATTATGTGAAGGAGAAGTCATGTTAAAATCAATTATTCAAAAAATTCCAGTTCCTTTAGCTGGAGTTATGCTAGCAACATCCTCATTAGGAAATTTGCTACAACCATATAATGAAATCTATCATACCATCTGTGGAATCATTGCAGGATTTTTATTGGTATTATGTTTGATTAAGTTCATCTTGTATCCAAAGATGATCAAAGAAGATCTAGCCAATCCAATCATTGCCAGTGTATCAACAACCTTTACGATGGGGTTGATGGTTATGTGCACATACTTTAAACCATTTATTGGAGAAGTAGCACGATATATTTGGATATTCGCAATTATCTTACACTTTATGTTAATGATCTATTTTACGTTACGTTTTGTGATAAAACCCGTATGGGATAAAGTGTTTGCTACTTACTTCGTACCAATTGTTGGAATTGTTGTAGCGAGTGTTACAGCACCAGCTTTCGAGATGCAAAGTTTTGGAGTTACTATTTTCTGGTTTGGATTTATCACGTATGTAATGTTACTTCCATATATAACATATCGTTATATCAAATATGCAGTAACCATTGATGGAGAAAAACCATTAATATGTATTTATGCAGCTCCAGCATCACTTACATTAGCTGGGTACTTATCATGTGAAAGTAATCCACAAACATGGATTGTATATTTTCTTATCGTATTAGCGACATTTATGTGGGGATTTATTATGCTACAAATGCCAAAATTGTTAAGACTACAATTTTTCCCTTCATATGCAGCAATGACCTTCCCATTTGTTATTAGTGCAGTTGCTTGTGGAAAAACTGCCGACCTTTTACAAAATGACTTTCTTTCTATATTATCGAAAGTTGAAATGGTATGGGCTATTATCATTGTTGGGTATGTAATTATACGCTATGTAAAATATCTATTTATCGATACAGCTAGACCATATGCCAAAGCATCAAGACAAAAAGATGCTTTACGTTCAGAATAAATACATTGGATGACCTTCGGGTTGTCCTTTTTAGTATTGCTAGCTTTTAATGAGCACTTTGTGTGCTTCTTTTCTGATTCTATGATAAGAATATAGTATAGGAATACTTATATTATTATAAGGAAAAGGAGATATAAAATGGCAAAAGTACTATACATTAAAGCAAACCCAAAACCAGTAGATCAATCTGTGACGTTCCAAATGTCTGAGGCATTTGTTGATACGTATAAAAAAGAACATCCAGAGGATGAAATCACTACGATTGATTTATATAACGAAGACATTCGTTTTCTAAGTGAGGAAGACTTAGGAAATATGTTTGGTGGGAAAGATTTTGATATTCGTGAGCGTGCAAAGCAATTTGCAGAAGCTGACAAATACATCATTGCAGCACCATTATGGAACTTATCAATTCCAGCAATTCTAAAAGCATATATCGATTATGTAATGTTTGTTGGTATTTCGTTTAAATACACAGTAACCGGACCTGTTGGATTATTAGATAACAAGAAAGCTGTATACTTAGTCGCACGTGGTGGTGATTATACAACTCCACAAATGGCAGATATTGAAATGGGTGAACGTTATCTAAGAACGGTGTTAGGTTTCATGGATATTAAAGATATCGAAACGATTGCATGTGAAAACACAAACGTTCTTCTTGGTGATGCATTAACTGATGCAATTCATACATCAGTAGAACAAGCAAAGAAATCCGCAAAATCATTCTAAAAAACTCAGCTTCGGCTGAGTTTTTATATGCTATTCAAAATAAAATATATCTTCAAATGTACAATGTAAAGCAATGGCAATAAGTAATGCAAGTTTTGCACTTGGTGTATATTGTAATGTTTCAATAGAACTGATTGTATTTCGTGAAACTCCAACTAAATCAGCTAATGCTTGTTGGGATAGTTTTAATTCACTTCGTTTCTGACTTAAACGGTTTTGTAGTTGTAATTCTTCCATTAGAATAATACCCAACGTAAAGTCCCGATAAGAAGAATCATGATACCAAATATACAATAGTATAAATATCGTTTGGTTTTTAAATGGATGTAAAAATATCCATAGTAAAAGGTAAAGAATATAACCGCAAAAAATGCCCATACTATAGAAAGTGATACACGATACTCCCTAAAAGTGATCATAAACTTATCCCCAGTAATTAGTTCTACTAGACTACATGCAATATAGATTCCTAATACGCCAATAAATACGATACGTTTGATAGCAGCACCTTCAATATAGTTTTGATATTCGTCGTCTTTTGACTTTTGTGCTTTTGACAGTATATCTTCTCGTTTCATAAGACTTCTCCTCGTATAATATGTAGTGTAATCAGTTGGCTTTTCCAACTTGATTGTATTGTTCTTCTAATCTAAGATAAGAAGTGTTCTGGAAATAAGG
>NZ_SODD01000065.1 GCF_004365815.1 Breznakia blatticola | reverse complement strand
AAGTCAATTTATAGTTTCCAAGATTATCTCAATGGAAATAATAAAATGACTTTTTCTTTGTTTTTCTAGTCATATCTATTTGATGTTTAACAGTTAAGATTGAATCGTGTTGATTGTGTCATTTTTTAATTGGTGTGAAGTGTGAGGAGGAAAAATGTATAAAATTTTAATAGTTGAAGAAGATGAAAGCTATTCAACAAAGTTAAAAGAAGCAATAGAGAAAAAAGGTTACGACGTAAAAAACATAAAAGATCCAGTAGAGGCAGTAGCAAATTTTGTAAACGTACATTATGATCTCGTGGTATCTGAACAAATGATGGAAGGAATGAATGGAATTCAAATGATTTCTATTTTAAGAGGGATACATCCAACATTAAAAAGTATGATTCTGACTGCAAATCCAGATGAAGAAACTGAAATCAAAGCAATTGAAGCAAATGTGGATCACTATTTTAGTAAAAATAAAAGTATTGATGTTACCACAAAATATATTGAAGAATTGCTTCGTAAGGAAATTATGCTTAAATCAGAAGATGGAAATGAGTTAGAATCACAAAGAGAAAATATCGTTGTAGACACAAAGAAAAGACAAGTTACTAAAGATGGTGAAGTCGTAGAAGTAACAAGAAAAGAATATGAATTATTAGTTATGTTTTTAGAAAACAAAGGAATCGCATTGAGTAGAGAAGAGATTGCAGAAAAGATTTGGACAATCGATATAGAGGATATTGAGCTTAGAGTAATTGATGGACATATTAAACGATTACGATCAAAACTTAATATATTCTGTATTACATCTATACGTGGTTATGGATATAAATGGGATGAATAACTTAATGAGAGAAGCATTGAAAGATAAGAATAAGCAATAAACACAGTATTTACATTGCAATACATGCAATATTTTGGCAAAGATTGAAACACATCAACTGAATCTTATCATTCATTAAATAGTAAAAAGTAACAAAGGAATTATTTATATTTTTCCTTTGTTTTAGTGGTTTATTTTTTAAAAAGAGCAAGAGAGAAAGGAAAACACTTCAGCGTAAGTAGAGAATTTGACAAAAGGGTTATGTGGTTTATCTGGAGGGGTAGATTACATAAAATAGAAATTAAAAGTAATAGAGTTAAAATTTTATGTATAATGTTGGTAATACACCAACTGATACATACGTACAAATACACACAAAAAGGGTGATATGTTACTGTGTGAATACATATGACAAAAGAGCAAGGGAAATAGAAAGAAAACCTTACATTGTATCTGTTTAAAGTTTGTATCGTGAAGTAGTGAAAAATACTTTTAGAAAGTTGGACGAAATACAATACTATATGAGGGAAATTCATGAAGAAAACAACAATTGTAATGGGGAGCATACTCGTTGGACTGGTATGCACAATTTTTTATGTGAATCTAAAAGATCGCGAAGATATTTGCGAAATAGAATATGGGAGTTTTTTTGATGCAAAAGAACACTTAGATATTCCAAATGATGCAAATGTGTTATCTATAGATGTAGATACGAAACTACCAGGAACGTATGTTGTAAAGTGGGAAGAAGCAGATACGAAATACGAAAAATCTGTAATTGTGAGCGATACAACAAACCCAAAAATTGAATTGTTGCAAGAAGCAACTACGACAAAGAAGATTCATTTGAATCAAGATTTTATGGTGGAAGGAAACCTACACACAATCTCAGATGAAATTGATGGAACTATGCACAAAGTGATGATTGTTGATCAAGAGACATTTGAACGTACAAGAAGTGAAATGGCAAAAAAATATTTACAAGAACATAAAAATGTATATGTTTCAAATCAAGATGTACAAGCTTATAAATCTCAAAGAGACACATATGGATATGCAATGTTATATTCCAATGTAGATACAAGTCGATTAGGTACTTATGAAGTAAATGTTATGGCAATTGACCATAGCTATTTAACAACAGTAGTTTCATACAATATCGAAGTAGTTGGTGAGGATGAGCTAATTCAAGAACAAGAACTTGCAGCAGGAGCAACAGGATCTAAAATGGGTGACTTAGCAATGCAACTGGCTACTGAAAAACAAGGGTTAGCTAGTATTGCTCCAGACGATGGATATTATGAAGTAGACAAACGTTTGGGAAATGAATTTATTGAAGCTCCAATTACAACTACAAAAAATGCAGTTGCAAATGCAGCATTAGCTAAACAAGGAGAACAACTAACAAGTGAACAACTTGTTACATATGCACTAGTAGATGCAGGTATAATTACAGGAAATCATCAATTGCTTGATGTAATTGATGCGCGACATTTTCCCGAATTGGCTACATCTTTAAGTGAGAGTCAAATTAAACCAGGTGATTTAGTTTATTATGATGATGCAGGTTTTGGAAGTGCTCATGTTGCAATTTATGTTGGGGCGAATCAAGCAGTGCATGGAGGATTTGAAGGAAATAGTGTACAAATTTCACATGTGCAATTGGCATATGCATCAACACCTCGTTTTTATCGTTTTCAAACAAGAATGACATGGGATGAAATTTATGAACGTGTAACAAACAATCAATAAAATGAAATAAAGTACAAAAGAAAGGATGGTGATTATGGAACATATATTACTTGTCGAAGATGATCGTTCGTATGGTCAATTCCTTACAAAGCTGTTAACTGAACATGGATATCATGTAGACACATGTGAGAATCCAATCGATGGAATTGAACAATTAGCAAAAGATACGTACGATTTAGTTATATCAGATTTAGTTATGCCAAATATGAATGGTGTACGATTTACAAAAGCCGCGAAAAGTATTCAACCAAATGTAAAAACTATAATATTAACTGGAAAACCAGATGATGAAAGTGAAGTAGATTCCATTAACAACCAGATTGATTTGTACATGGTCAAAGAAAAGGGGATCCAAGTAATTCTCACATACATTCGTTTGGTATTAGAACGAAAACAACCAATTGAAGAAAATCATATTCTTTATTCAAAAGCGAATCAAATTGAATTGAATCAAAAGACACATCAAGTATATAAGGACCATGAATGTGTAAATTTGACTCGTAAAGAATATGAGTTGCTTGCATTGTTTCTTGAAAATAAGGGGAATGTATTATCAAGAGAAGAAATCATTGAAAAAGTCTGGATGATGGATAGTAATGATGTAGAACCTCGTGTAGTTGATGTGCATATAAAAAATCTACGCGATAAGTTACATATATTCACGCTAGTAACAATCCGTGGATTTGGATACAAATGGAATGAATAATAAACATACATTAAAAATAGTAACGGGTGTACTTATTGTTGGGTATGTCATGTGTATGGGAATGTTTATCTATAATTTCCTTAATTTAGAGGAAGTATATAGAGAAAATGAACTTGTCTATATTCAAGATGCTGAAAAAGCATTAGAAGCATTATTCGAACAAAATCCAAGTGATTATACAAAACAAGCAGAAAAAGTCATCAAGAAATATCCAATGGAACTTGTTGTACGCAACGAACAAAATGAAGTTTTATATAAAAGTTTACCTATGAATGCATCCTCATATATGGGATATTTAAATAAAGATGCATTACTTGAAGAAGCTGAAGGATTTTATGAAAAAGATGATGAGAACATAATCTTCTGGTATGGCTTATATCAGATGAAGGGAAACGAGAATTTAGAATCGTATCTAGTGAATCAATCAATGATACTTGTAGGAGCATTTGTATTTATTACAATTGGCATATTTGTATTAGGTAGAAACTTACTGCTTCCATTAAAACGAGTTCGCGATTCAGTTTCTAAGTTAGAAACTTATGATTTTGAGAATCTTGGTTCAAGCGAAGATAATGTCAATCGTGAGTTAGAAGCTTTTGCGAAAAAGTTGGAAAATAATATACATGCCGTATCACGAAAACATACGATTTTAGAACAGCAATTACAATTGGAACGAGAACGACTCAATAATACAATAATTGTTTCGCGATCGTTTATTCATGATTTGAAAACTCCAGTACATCAATTGATCTTGGAGAATGAATATAGTATGTCTAATGAACAACTAACTACGAAACAAATCGCAAAAATGAATATCGAACTAAGTGAGAAACTCATGAAAAATGTAAATGAAGTATTAGCGATTATGAAGGGTAACTTCTATAATGTTAAAGCAGAAACTACAGATGTTGATTTTGTCGCAGTTGTAGTGGATGCAATTAAATTGTTTTCAAAAACGTTAGAAAGTAAACAGTTCTCACTAAATGTATCTGTACCTGAGAAACTAGTTGGTAACTTCAATAAATCTACTGTGCAATTACTAATTCATAACTTGATGTCCAATATGATGAAATATGCATCCGCAAAATCAGAATTATCTATATATATGGAACAAAAGGATACACAATTAAAACTCGTCTTTGAAAATATAAGTTCGCAAGAGAATATTAAGAGAATGAAAAGTAGTGAACAACTATTTAATGCTGTTGAAGTAGATAGTGGAAAAGAACACGTGTATAGCAGTGGAAATGGACTCTTTCTTATCAAGGATCTAACAAACTTATTAAGTGGAACATATGAACTATCAATAGAAGGAGAAAAGGTAATGATTACAATTTTATTACCTAGACATGATGCCAAATGAAATTTGGTAAGTTGATAACTATTTGTTTCATATTACTTAGTTTCATGGTTCCTGTATTAGCAAATGAGGAGGATGTAGAAAGTACAGATCCTGAATCAATAAAAAAACCAGGTACATACTTTATCAAAGTACAAGTAGGTGAGCCTGGAAATGAAGTCACTCGATACATTAAAACAACTATCACATTTCCTAAATCAAAGATTAATGAAAAAAATCAAGAAGGAATAGATGCAAGTGATATACGTATACAACCAAATACAATACAAAATCTTTCAAATAAAGAACTGATCAATAAGGCGAATGTACGTGCATGGAGTTTAATTGATGGAAAGTCAGTACCAATTACAAAAGTAATGGTTAAAAAATCAAATGAATCACAAGTTGCTTATGTAGTTACATTTTCTACCAAGAAAAATACATCGATACAAGCAAATGTATACGAGGGACAAGTTAGTAAAATGTCCTTTGAAACATTAGCGATTTATCTATCAGAAGAACATCAAAGCAATCGTTGGTCAATTACCAGTATTGCAGTTGGAATGAGTATATTACCTATAATCTTGATATTAGTTGTAAGCTTTTATTTGCAAAAACAATTGCACGCTAGCCAACAAATACTTTATGAAAAATAATGGATATAAATGATAAAAGGATGTCATTTATGTCCTTTTCTTTTGCTTTTTAAAGACGAAAAATCGGAATGACATAATCTTAATAATCTATATTTAAACGTGTTTGTATTGAAAAATAGGCATTGTTACTATATAAATGCAAAGACCATATCAGTATGGTTTTTCAGCAACCACGGGAGGGATAGAAAATGAATAAGAATTTTCAAAGAATTTTAAAGTCATTACTAGCCTTTGTCTTGTGTGTGACATCGGTGGGAGTATTCTCCTCCGACGTTCTCGCAAAAGATGATGCGTTAGCGAATGATGATGTAAGTGTAAGCCTTACACAAGAATATAATGAACAGGAGAATAAGGAATACGTCAATTTTACAGTTGATGCAATTCACGCTGATGTTAATGTAATCAGTATTGTGTATCCTGATGCAACAGAACGCAAAACGGATGAAAACACATACGAATACGTGGCGGAAAACAACGGTGTGTATGAATTCACGGTAAAATACTTAATCGACAATCCAGACACGCAAGAGACAGAAGAAAAAGAATATGTCTTTAACGTGGAAACTGAAAGTATTCAGGATGTGAAAGAACCTGAAGTTACTACAACAAATGAAGCAACTTCAGTATTTGCACCATTCAATAGTGTATTACCAACACTTGCACCAGTAACAAGTGACAAAGTTACTGTTGAGATTCCTGAATATGTAGAGTTAAATGGTTGGAAAGCCGGACAAGCATACGATGTAGTTGTTACTGTTGATTTAAAACAAGCAGGAGTGGCAGAAAGATATCTTAATATTACCTTACCTCAAGGTATGAGATATGCTGCATACCCTGTACTTAACAAAAACGAAAATGATATCACGCAAACACCAATGCCTTCTCCTAACGATGTATTAACAGAATCAGTAGCGAAGTTACCTACAAAAAGTGCATACTATGATAGTTATTCTGGTAAGTTAAGTTACAAAATTAAAGGTGATGTTGAAAGTTATGAACTACGCTTAAAAGTTACACCTGATGAATATTTAGCATACGGAAATAAAGATAACTTTGCTAATGCAATCGTTGTTGATGCTGAAGCAAACGGAGTGTCTCTAGGAAGTGTATCAACAAGTGTTAATGTTAAGCATACAAAAACTGGGAGTGCATATTTTAATCAAACCGTTGCACATACGACAGCTAAGTTAGGAGACACAACTCCATTATTAACTGCACCGATGTTTATGGGACTTGGTAATCCGCATAACCCATATCTATTAGAAGCGGAGTATAAAATTTACTATCCAATTGGGGCAAAATTTGATTCAGTAGCTCAAGGAGAACTTGTTAGTTATGATGATACTGAAGGATATGCAATCGTAAAAATCAAAAATTGTAGCCCTGGCAGAGATACTGGAATAATTCAAATTCGACTAAAAACAGATGAATTGACAGCAGGAACGTATGTTGCATCAAAAAAAGCAGACATGAAGTTTACATATTATGATGGAACAATAATGAACGGATTAGCACCAACTGGATTAAAAATCAATGTGATTGATGAAAGTGCAATTAAAGATAAACTAGGAATACGAGCACATACGGTAGAGTATAAAAAAATTGCTGAAAACCAAAAGTCGGTAAACCTTGTATACTACCTTTATGGAACGACGATTAAAGAAATAAAAAATCAATGGTTAGATATCTCAATTGAGGATTATTTAGCAGATACTATTACTTTTCCAACGGGTTCAAATCCAGGAGCGGTAGTAACTTATACAACAACAAAAAATAGAATTGTCGAAACAAGCTTATATAAAGTTGACACAAATGACGGTGTAGTCCAATATGGAGTAAATAGAGAGACAGAAGGTCTTGATACTAATGAGTATTTCGAAAAAGTTACTGTGAATATCGGTACATTTAAAGCGGGATACAATACTGGCATTGTGCCTTTAAATGGCTACCACAGTAATAAATATAAAGTTATTGGAAGCCTAGATGAAAGTTCTTCAACGGGAACAATTAAGCTTCGTACTTACGCATTAGATGAAAACAAAGTGGCTGCCACTGAAACAGTGAGTGAATTCACAGGAACTGTAAACTATGAATCGAATATAATTTCTCAGCAAATAAATGATCCTACAGCAGAAACTCTAACGCTTAATGCTGGAGAAACTGGAAAACTCTCATTTGCAATAAATCATAATTTGCGATTAACTTGGGAAACAAATGAATCGTACGTTTCCTTAACTAAAGACCCTTCAATGATATTGAGAGTCCCTAAACATATAACGTATAGTAACTTTAAAGCAACTCAAAATGGTGAAAATGTAAATATAAATGTTTCAGAGCCATATGAGAAAAATGGAGAAACATACATTAAAATTGATACAAAGACGTATTTAGGTGGATATGTTGATGGTAAATATTATGGTGAAATTGAAATAACATGTGATGTCACTGCAAGTTTGCTTGCATCAGGAAGCTACAATTGGAAAGATAATTGCTGGTGGACCGCGGCAAACACTAAGTATAGAGGTACTGACTATAAATCTAGCTTAGATGTGAATGATATTGTTAATAATGGAGATGCGACTGTTGACTCTATTTTCTCGGTACAACAAAATACAGTGTTAAACATCAATGATAAAAAGTCATTACTTATTGATACATATTTAGTTCCAACTGGAGGATCACGTCAACTACCATATGACGGAAATGCAGATTCTGCTGTTGGATTTACTCCAAGTGCAGCAGGTGAATATACTGTTGAAGTTATGAACAACCGTGATACTAGTGTTGACAGCTTTGTTACATACTTACCAGTACCAAAAACTGGAAGAAATGTTGGGACAGAATTTCAAGATAATGCATTTACTTGGGACATGAAGGTTACAGGTACTGCAGATATTGAGGTTACAGATCAAGACACTGTAAATGAAGCTAAGAAATCAAAATATAAAGTTTATTATAGTGATGATGCAACTCTAGATACAGTTAAAATTAAAGCAGATGGAAGTGATTCGTCAACTTCTGGTATTACATGGTCAACAACACCAACCGCAAATACACAAATGATTAAAGTTGTGTTAGATGGTGGAATGGATCCATATGAAAAAGCAACATTGACATTTGATTATGAAGTTGCTGAAGATTCAAATAGTGTAACTGGAGCAGGAGCTGCCAAACTTGGTGCAGTAAATGACTTTATGCCTTACACATACTTTAAAGCTGGAAGTGCAAGTTGGATTAATGGAACACGAGTTGGAGCAATCCTACAAATTGGTTCCATTGAAGGACAATTATTCCTAGATAAAGACCTTGATGGTATTTACAATAATTCTGACGAAATGATGAGTAATGTTGCGTTAACATTAACTAAAATGGATGGAAGTTCAACTGTAACTGTTAATACAGAAGCAGATGGATCATTTGCATTTGAAGATTTAGCAGCAGGAAGTTACAAAGTAGACTTCAATGGAGCACTTAGTGGTGGTAACAAACAATACTTTACATTCAAAAATAAAGCTACTGGAAATGATATCGGTTCTATGGTTGATAATACTGTAGAATAGCATGACAAATGCAAAGGAAATTGAAAAATCTAGTCAAAACAAATGAACCAGCAATTGCAAAAGTATGACTAAAAGCTAGTCAAAT
>NZ_SODD01000064.1 GCF_004365815.1 Breznakia blatticola | reverse complement strand
TACCTTCCTTATTTTTATATGGTAATCTTACATTTCAATGTATCATCATACATGTAACAATCTAAGTTAGGTGCGCATCGGTTGAATTAAGCCTTATTTTAAGAATTCTAGGTGGAAGCAAAAACGACTAATTAACTAAAAAAATTGTTTATGGAAGTGATTCGTTGAAAAATGAGTCACTTTTTTTCTACAAAAAATAATGAATTTTAAAGTATGTAAATGAGATTGTTTACCTTCTAAAAATGATGAAACAATACAAAACATCGATACTTTTAATGTATGAAAACCATCATACAGTGGTTGAAAAATGAACATTTTGATACCTAAAATAGTTTAATTTCAACTGTGTGAAAGTTTGGGATATCGTTGTGTAAGGGCTTTCATAATGGTATTATCAGTGAGTAAAATCATTGTGATTTTAACTAGAAAATGATGAAACATTCTGAGGGGTTCAAATATGAGTTCAATGAATAAAATAGTAGAAAACACAAAGAAGCTTAATGCGACTTTAGTATGTAATTTTAAACACGGTTTACGTGAAGCTAGTTCATGGGCAGTTACTTGTAAAGTAAAAGCAAGCGTTGTAGCTAATGAATTACTTGGTGCGTCTTTGATTAGATGTAAACAAGCTTTACATAAAGCAGATGCAGCATTTACAGAAATCTATCCAGTAGTTATCAAACAAACGAAAACTACGTGTACTTCAATTGCAAATAAAGCAAACGTTGCTTTATCTACAATTGAAAACCGTTTTGGTAAAGTACACTTTAACTTTCAACACTTTGTATTAACAACAACTACTGCTGCTTTAGTATTTGCAGTAACATTTACATTTACTGGACTAGGACGCTCACAAGTTGATGCAGCAACTGTTCTTCGTAAAGTAGAAGTTGCTACTCCATTAAATGAAAAAGCAATCAAAGTGAACTATGGTGATGATAGTGCAATCATTGATGTTGCTAAAGAAATCATTTCAAGAAATGAAAGTAACGTATACGATGCAAAAGCAATTACACTTAACGATGGAAGTCAAGGATATGAAATTGGTAACTACGTAGTGAAATTGGATCGTATCCCAACAAAAGAATTAAGAGAAGATACTGTAGCAATTAAGATTCAATCAAAAGAAGCTTATGCAAGTGACAGTGTAAATAAAGTAGAACTAAACAACGACAAGCCAGTAATCGCTGATGATGTATTTGCAGTTAACTCATACTTAGTAAATGTAAAATATGTAGATACACAAGCGCCAGTGATTGCTTTATCAGAAACACATGTAGATGTACTTGATACAGGAGACTTTGATCCTCAAGCATATGTAACAGGTGTATTTGATAACTACGATGAAGTAGTGAACTACACAGTAAGTGGAGAAATCGAAGAAAACGAAGATGGATTATACATCGACGGAGATTATACATTCACATATACAGCAGTTGATGCTAATGGAAACAAAGCAGAAGCACAATTAGTTGTAACTGTAAGTGAAGATGAAGAAGCTGCCAAAGAAAGACGTGAAGCAGAATTAGAAGAAGAACGTCAAGCAAACCAAAGTGCAGAGACAGCTAACGAGCAAAATGTAACACAAGCTCCAACACCTGCGGCTAATGCTGCTAGAGGTGGTGGAATTGCAACTGCAATCTCACTTGTTGGTTCTCCATATGTATATGGTGGAACTTCACCTGCAGGTTTTGATTGTTCAGGATTTGTCCAATATTCATTCGGAATTGGCGCAAGAACTACAGGAGCACAAGCTGCACTAGGTCAACATTATTACGATGTTCAAAACGCACCAGCAGGAGCATTATTGTTCTGGGGTGGAGATAGTTCACCTTACCACGTAGCAATTTCATTAGGAAATGGAAGTTACGTACATGCCGGAACGCCTGCAACAGGTGTTACATATGGTAGTCAAGGAAGTTATAGACCAAATTTCTACATTGTAATTTAAACGAAGCATACAAAAAGTTCACATGATTTGTGAGCTTTTTTTTCTCAAGGAAAGTTCTCTTCGTTGCTAAGTAAAGTCAAAATAAAGGATTAGGCACTTGAAAAGACCTAATCCTGTATTTTGATTTTAGGTTGTATTTATTTCTTTGGATAAAGTGTTGGTTTATCACATCTTGGACAATGTATATGTGGTGTGTCATTGTTGTTATCATATCGCATCATTTCTGCTACTTCATCAAAACACCATGTAGGCATTTGTTCTTCATATCCACAGCTTTTGCATTTCATTTGGATATATTCATCTTTAGCTATATATTGGTCCATTCTTATCACCACCTTTACTTGATGGAACATAGTAATCTATGAATTCCATATAATGACCACATGTACATAAAAACGGATCTACTCCGAATGTTTCTATTAAATCACCACGATAGTATACTCTCTCTTTTGCTTTTCCTAATCGTGGAAGTAAAACTCTCATTTTCTCTTTATGAGAATGATTACATGTTGCATATATTCCATAATAGCGAATCATTTTAAATTGTTGTTCGGGAATATGAAGAAGAAGTTTTTTCATGAATAGAAATACATGTTCTTCTACTTCAATGCGTTCATTTGTTTTATGATCCTCATAATAATACTTGATTGTTTTTTTATCTTTGTTGTAATGGATAATTCTGCTTTGTGCCATTACAGGTCTTCCAGTATAACGTAATATATAATTTATAATTGCGTCTTTACCTTTTCTGTTTTCTAGTGGTGGAGCGTAAACATAGAATCCTTTTTTATGCTCACGATATAGCTTGCTTATTAGTTTTTTGAAATTTTTGTATTCTCTAGAATTCACATCATAAGAGTCTCTCATTTTATACAATAGAGTACGCATAAATGATTTTCTCAATGACTCATAATTGATGAAATTTATGTTCTTATAAATATGTTTACTGTTCATACCGCCTTCAGTGATTAAGCAATGAATATGTGGATTCCAGTTTAATGCACGTCCAAAAGTATGCAAAACCATAATGATTCCTGGAGTAAATGTGTCTTTTTTTCCATTGATTTTATCGAAAACATAAAACAGTGTATCTTTGACTGCACTAAATAAAAGGTGTAGCATCTCTCTATCTCTTAAGAAATACTCTCTTAGTTCTTCATCAATCGTAAAAACTAGGTGTCGATAAGGAACATCTAAAGCATTTGCGGAAATACCAAGTGCTCGTTCTTTAGCATATCTAACACCACAAGAAGAACAGAATCTGCTTTTACATGTATAACAGACAACACTGGTTGTATGACAAGCGAGACACTCATAAATTTCAAAACCACATTCAAAGGTTCCACAGTCCATCATCTTTTGGACTTCTTTTAAAGTCACATCACGAAAACCATTGTGAGCAACTTGAGGATCTTTCAAAAAATCACTCCATTGATCAGTAAATATCTTTTGAATTGTGGGCTTGGTTGAATCATATCTTTGTAATCTCCAAGCATTATCAAATGACTTGTTTGCAATGGAAAAGTGGGATTTAGCTGTTTCTTGTCGAATAGGCATAAAAGGTACCCTCTATAATTGTACAACAGAAGATTGACTAGAAATTCCATATACAGTGTAGAAAGTACCCAATTTAGTTTTTATTTGTCTTTTGTATTGTCTTTTAAGATGATGGAGTGTTTTTCTCCATCACTTTTTTATGAAGTTATGTGATGTTAGAAAAAGTGTAGTCTGATATATATGATTTTGTTATACTTCTACCATGAAAACATTGAAAAGATTAGGAATCATCGTGGTTGCTGTATTGATGTTACTTGTGGGAGTTACATCAAATAATCAAGGACCAACTGCTGCTGTTCAACATGTACGCATGCTTCCATCGAAGCGAATGGTATTATCGAAACAACAAACAACAGTGTTTATTGATGCAGGTCATGGTGATGTTGATTCTGGAATGATACCTTTGTCCGGAATGTATGAAAAAGATGTTAATTTAGATATTGCACTTCGTATTGGAGAGATATTAAAAGAAAATGGAGTGAACGTTGTTTATTCACGTACGAGTGATGTACAACTTTCCACTTCAAATGTAGATGACTTACAAAGTCGAATTGATTTATCAGTCGTCGCAAAAGCAGACTTCTTTGTTTCAATTCATTGTAATGCAAGCGAGTATGGTACAAGAAAAGGTTTTGAAGTGTATACAGATCCAAATGATGCAGAGGCATTTTCATTATCAAAAAACATTGAAGAGAAATTGGAGGAAGTAAATTATACAGATAATAATGGAATTGTTGATGCAACTGAATTACTGCATTTAGTGATTTTTGCCGAAGTGCCAACAACGCTAGTTGAAATTGGATATTTAGATCATGAAGATGATAATGCATTTATTCAAACGGAAGCAGGAAGACAGCAAATTGCTGAAGCTATTGCAAATGGAATATTAACCAAAATACATCAATCTTAGGGAAACCTGAGATTTTTTAATTTTTTTTGAAGTTTCACGGACAATTATGTCTCTTAATATATGTAGCAGGATAGACTCTCTTTGTTCCTATATTTCATCCTGTTACACCCAAGAGAGAAAAATTCAAGGTAGCGTTAGTACAAGAACAAAGAGCGGAGGTTCCAATATAATCGGAACTTCCTTTTGTTTTGTTCAAAAAAATGTTTAAAAATGAGTAAATGAACAATAAATGGTGATTTTATATTGTTATATGTTCATATATCTAGTAAAATGTGTAACATATGAAAAATGGAGAGAGTTTATGCTAACCTTAAACAACTTATATAAATCGTATGGTGATAACACTGTACTTGAAGATATTAGCTTATCAATAAATAATGGTGAAATTGTTTCGATACTAGGTTCAAGTGGAAGTGGTAAGACAACATTGCTTAATTGTTTGCTTGGTCTTGTAGAAATTGATGCAGGAACTATTGAACTAGATGGAAAAGATATTACACATCTACCGATTGAGAAACGCGGATTGAATATTGTATTTCAAGATTATGCTTTATTTCCACATTTAAGTGCTGGACGTAATATCGTTTATGGATGGCGTAATAACCCTAGTGTGTCTACACAAGAAGAAGTAGATGACTTAATTGATCTACTTGATTTACGTGAACATTTAGATAAAGAAATTCATGAGTTGTCTGGTGGTCAAAAACAGAGAGTGGCACTAGCAAGAACGCTAACATTAAAACCAAAGGTATTATTGTTAGATGAGCCATTGAGTGCACTTGATGGAGTAATCAAAGAGTCGATTAAAGACACGATTAAGCAAATCTCAGAAGAGTTTAAGCTTACTACGATAATTGTTACTCATGATCCAGAAGAAGCGCTGACGCTCTCAGATAAGGTTCTTATACTGGATGGTGGAAAGATTGCACAATATGGAACACCACAAGAGATAATTGAGAAACCAGCAACGAAGTTTGTAGAGAACTTTATTTTGCATCAATTACATATCAAACGTGATAATATTCTTAAACTATTTGGAGACCAACATGTTTAAGCGTAATCATGAATTAAAACTCATATATATCTTTATCTTTGCATTATTTGCAATATTTCTATTTTATCCATTAGTACTAGTACTTATGCGTGCTATTCAAACAAATGGTGTCATAAGTTTGGATAATATTGTAAAGGTCATTAGTAAGGAGAGATTTGTTACTTCACTAAGTAATAGTTTTTTAATTGCGAGTATTACAGCATTACTATCTACAGGTATTGCATTCTTTTTAGCATATACCATTCATTTTACAAGTGTACCAAAATGGTTTAAGAAACTAATTAATTTAGTAGCAACAATGCCGATGCTTATGCCAACGATTACCTATGGGTTTGCTATTATTTATACATTTGGTAAACAAGGTGTATTCACTAAAATATTTGGCTTTCAACCATTCAATCTGTATGGGTTTAATGGATTACTAATTGGGTATTTAATTTATACATTACCAATTGCTTTTGTACTAATAAAGAACACAATGACATACATCGATAAGAAACAGTTTTTGGTTTCGATACTAATGGGAGACTCGCCATTGCGACGCTTTTTCCATACCGTATTTCGACCATTAGCATATACACTTGTTATTGCATTTATTCAAACGTTCTTTTTAAGTTTTACGGATTTTGGAATTCCAGCAGCGATAGGTGGACAGTTTGAAGTTATTGCAAGTACACTATATAACCAAATGTTAGGATCTATTCCTAACTTCCATAATGGGGCAGTTATTTCTTTAGTGATGTTAATACCATCAATTGTAGCTGTACTCGTTGTACGTAAAATCGAGAAAATGAATGTTCGCTATGAAAATATATCCGATGTTATGCTACCTGAAGTGAAAAAGAAGAACTGGTTTTGTGGAATTGTATCAGCTTGCATCATGCTTGGAGTTGTATCTGTATTTGCCGTTATCTTTATATTACCATTTGTCAAAGAGTGGCCATATGACATAAGTTTCTCATTCGTCCATGTAATTGAGACATTCCAAAGTGCAAATTTACTTGATGTTGTGAAAAACTCATTTATTGTGGCAATAGCTACTGCAGTTTGTGGGACGATCGTATCCTATGTTGCAGCGATTATTAGTGCGCGCGGGAAAATGCCAAAACTGATTCGTGGAAGTATTGATTTCGTATCCACACTAACAAATGCTTTGCCAGGGATGGTCGTTGGGATTGGATTCATGTTCGCATTTAAAGGAACCAATATCCAAAACACATATATCATTCTTATCATTTGTAATGTTGTACACTTTTTCTCAACACCATATGTCATGATTAAAAATGCCTTTATGAAAATGAATTTATCATTTGAAACAACAGGAAGATTACTTGGTGATAGTTGGTTTGGAACATTACGTAAAGTTATGATTCCATGTTCAATTTCTACAGTTTTTGAAATGTTCTCATACTATTTTATAAACTCTATGGTAACCATTAGTGCAATTATTTTCTTAGTTGGTGCAGAAACAGGTGTCATTACAACAAAGATAAAAGAGTTACAACACTTTGCTAAGTTTGCAGATATCTTTGTGTTATCACTATTGATCTTTATTGCAAATATCATCATGAAAACGTTGATGAACCATTTAACAAAAAAAGAAAGCGAGAAACGGTATTATGTCGAAGCTAAATAAAATCATCGTTGTCATCATTCTACTTGCTTGTACGTTAAGTGGATGTGCAAAAAAAGAATCAAGCAAAGTGATTATTTATTCCAATGCAGATGAAGAAGCACAAGAAGTAATTAAACAAGTACTTGATGAAAATGGTTTTAAAAACAAATACATCCTTCAAGCCTACGGAACAAATGAACTAGGTGGAAAACTTCTAGGAGAGGGTATCGATGTAGAAGCTGATATCGTAACGATGTCTAGCTATTATATAGATTCAGCACAAAGTGAAAATAAAATGTTCGTTAATTTAGATGAAAGTGTTGCACCTTTAGAGCAAACACCGAAGTATCGTACACCATTGCTAGCGATCGAAGGTTCACTTATCATCAATACAAAAGAATTAGAAGAAGCAAATTTACCAGTACCAACATCAATAAAGGATTTAGCAAAACCAGTCTATAAAGACCATATCTCAATTGTGGATATGGCTGGCTCAAGTACAGGGTGGCTATTGGTGCAAACCTTGATTGATACGTACGGAGAAAAAGAAGCAGAGGACTTGTTAGTAAAAATTATGCGTAATGCAGGACCACATTTAGAAAGTTCAGGATCAGGACCATTAAAGAAAGTTCGCGCAGGAGAAGTAGCGATTGGTTTTGGATTACGTCATCAAGCAGTTGCAGATAAAAAAGAAGGGCTGCCTATTGATTTTGTTGATCCAAAAGAAGGTAATTATGCATTAACAGAATCCATTGTAGTCGTAAAACGAAGTGATAAAAAAACTAAGCTTGCCAAAGAAATGGCAAAGTGTATTGTTGAAAAAGGACGGGTAAAACTCATTGAGAATTATCCAATTCCCGTGTATGAAAATGAGAAAGCTGACCCAGAAAAGGTATCAAAGCAGACCAAACAATATACGAAACCATTAACCATCGATCTTTTACAAAAACATTTAGATCTTTCGGAAAAATGCCGAATTGAAGCAAGAGAATAAAGTTCAGAAAACGTACACATAAAAGTGTGCGTTTTTCATATCCAAGGATACATAACTTTGTTATAATCTTCGTATGAGAAAAGTTAGACGATATTTGCAAATTCTACTTGGAGTGACAGTGTTACTTGTTGGGCTAGTCATTGTTTTCGAAGACAAAAACGCTTCAGCAACAGTTAATGATGTTACAACAGGTGATACAAACACACAAAATGATGATAAAAATAAAAAGGCAACAGTGTATATTGATCCTGGACATGGTGAAATTGATGCTGGAACGCTTGCGTATAATGGGAAGTATGAGAAAGATATCAATCTTTCGATTGCCAAAAAAGTTGGTAAGAATTTAGAAGATGCTGGCGTGAATGTTGTATATTCACGAACTACTGATGAACTATATTCAGAAATTGAAGCAGATGATATGCAACATCGAATTGATGAATCAAAGAAAGTAAACGCAACCTACTTAGTCTCGATTCATTGTAATGCAAGTGATGAAGGAACAAGAACCGGTGTTGAGGCTTTTACAGATACCACAAATGAAACGTCAATGGCACTAGCGACATCAATTATGAAAGAACTTGAAGGATTAAAATATACGAATAGTAATGGAATTATTGATGGGACAGGCTTACTTCATATGGTTGGATTTGCAAAGGTTCCAACTGCATTAGTTGAAGTCGGATATATTGATAATGAATCTGATGGAAAATATATACTCGGTGAAAAAGGTCAAAAGGCAATTGCAAAAGCAATCGCTGATGGAATCCTGAACGAGTTGAATAAATAATACAAAGGTGTAAAACAAAATAGGAAGATGGATATAAAAAAACGAGCGAATATTCTGCTCGTTTTTCGTGTGACGGGCAGTCATGCATATAGTCCTCAAACTGCAATGGAAATTGGCAAAGTAAAAAGTAGAACTAGTCAAAAGTTGAAGGAGAGGATATTC
>NZ_SODD01000063.1 GCF_004365815.1 Breznakia blatticola | reverse complement strand
TCGGCTCCAAGTCTAGGTACTGGTTGTTGGTTATTCTTTACCAGATTGGGAGTTTCACCCAATTATATATTATGCACCGAACTGGCGCACCCTCAACGTTGCTTATTATAGCATATAAATAGCCTCATTTCTTATGAATTATAGGATATAGTATAACATTCCCAAAATTTCACATAGATATAATTAATAAGTATTAAAAAGCAAAGTCACCATTTTTAAACACTGTAATCTCTTTTCCATCTTGCGTTGTCCCAATGATTTCTAAGTCTTCTGTTCCAAACATAAAATCTACATGTATCATCGAATTATTTGATCCAACAGCATCTAATTGTTCCTGAGTCATTGTTGTTCCATCTTTTACATTCATTGGATATGCTCTACCTAATGCAATATGACAAGATGCATTTTCATCATATAACGTGTTGTAGAATAAGATATTACTCATAGAAATTGGCGAGTGGTATGGAACAAGTGCAATTTCACCTGTATAGCTACTTCCTTCATCAAACTCAATTAGTGACTGTAAAACATCTTCATTGTTTTCTGCTTTATACTCGACTACTTTTCCATCCTTGAACGTTAGTTCAAATTGATTAATTAAACTTCCATTGTAACTAAGCGGTTTCGTACTGACAACTTTACCATTCATTCCATATTTATATGGCATCGTGAAAACTTCTTCTGTTGGCATATTTGCATTAAACATTACACCACCAGGTGTTGCTTCATCTCCACCTGCCCAAATATGATCTTTTACTAGTTCAACAGTTAAATCCGTTCCTAATTCATTTTTGAAATGTAGTGACTTGAAGTTATAGTCATTCATAATATTTACGTATTTACGTAAGTTTTCATCGTGTTCTTTCCAAAACTCGATTGGATCATTATCTTCAAGTACCTGTACGCTGTTACAAATTGCATCACCCAATTTGATCATTGCAACTTCTTCAGGTTCATTTGGGAATACTTTTTTTGCCCAATCGACGTTTGGATACCCTACAATACTCCATTGAACTTTACTTGCCATTGTAATTTCACTAGATTCTCTAAATGCTTTTTGACGTGCAATTCCTACTTCTTGTAATTTTGTAGCATCTAGTCCAGCCATTACTTCTGGAATTTCACTTACGATGTGCAAAATACATCCACCATTACGTAATGGTGCAACTTTTTGTTCTACTAAGTAATCAGGGATATCAGTCAAAGTTTCTACACTTTGGTATTCATAATGCATACGATTAATTTTTTCATCATAGAAGTTTACAATCACTTCTTTTGCTCCTGCTTCATAACCTTCTTTTACACAGGCTTCAATCATATCTCTTGTATTCACTGGTGCATTAATCACCATTGTTTGTCCTGGTTGTACATTAACCCCAGAGCGTACTGCTAATTTTGCATACTTTTCTATAATTGTTTTACTTAACATAAATAAACCTCTTTTCATTAGATATATTATAGTTCAAACATAGTTTAGAAACAATGTACATCTTAGAATGCACATCATTCTTTGGCATCAAAAAAGACGCATACTTGTGTACACGCCTTCATTTCTACTATTGACCAGCTTTTGCTTCACGCATTAAGTTTTTACGATCAACTAAAGTTAATCCTTTTTTACGTAAACGAATGTCATCTGGTGTAATCTCTACTAATTCATCATCATTGATAAATTCTAGTGCTTCTTCCAAAGACATTTGTTTGTGTGGTGTAAGTTTCATTGCATCATCATTTCCACTTGAACGAATCGCTGTTAACTTTTTATTCTTGATTGGATTTACATCCATATCTAAGTTACGAGCACTTTGCCCAATAATCATTCCTTCATATACAGGTGTTTGAGGTCCAATAAACAATTGTCCACGTTCTTGGATATTCCAAAGCGCATATGTCATTGATTTACCTGTTGCACTTGATACAAGTGCACCATTGGCACGTTGTTGAATATCACCTTTAAATGGTTCAAATCCAGCAATACGACGTACTAGTGTTCCTTCTCCATGTGTATCATTGATAAATTCACTACGGTATCCTAACAATCCACGTGTAGGAACATTAAATACAACCTTTGCAAAATCGTTTTCTTCAGTTAAATCAACCATAACCCCTTTACGTAAGTTTAGTTTATTAATTACTGTTCCACTATATTCACTTGGAACTAGTGCAATAACTTCTTCTACTGGTTCTACAAGTACACCTTCATCATCACGGTGCATGATAACTTCTGGTTTACTTACTGCAACTTCATATCCTTCACGACGCATGTTTTCAAGTAAGATTGAAATGTGAAGTTCTCCACGTCCACTAACTTTAAACATATCTGCTGAATCTGTTGCTTCTACTTTCAATCCAACATTTACTTCTAATTCTTTATCTAAACGTTCTTTTAGATTTCTTGAAGTAACATAACGTCCACTTTGTCCAGCAAATGGACTTTTATTAACAATAAAGTTCATTGACATTGTTGGTTCTTCAACATGAATCATTTCCATTGGTAATAGATGATCCATATCTTGACATAGTGTTTCTCCAATTGAAATATCCGGAATACCTGCAATTACAACCATTTCTCCACTACAAGCTTCATCAACTTTGTTTTTTGATAGTCCTTGGTAAATTTGCACCTGACTTACTTGCGCACGTCGGCTATTTCCTAAACTATCACAAACAATAACTTGTTGTGCTGCTTTCAATGTTCCTTGGTAAATACGACCAATTGCTAAACGACCAACATATTCATCATATGCTAGTGCACTTACTTGCATTTGTAATGGTTCCTCATCTAAGTTTGGATATACATCACAGTGTTGAACTATTGTTTCAAACAATGGTTCAATGTTTTCACTAGGCGTTTGCATATCATATTGCACGATACCTTCTCTAGCAATTCCATATAATATAGGGAAGTCTAATTGTTCATCGTTTGCATTAAGTTCTAAGAATAGTTCATATACCATATCTACAACTTCTTCTGCTCTTTGGTCACGTTTATCAATCTTATTAATTAATAGGATTGGCTTTAATCCGATTTCCAATGATTTTTGTAATACAAATCGAGTTTGTGGCATTGGTCCTTCACTTGAGTCAACCAATAGTATTACTGTATCAACTGTATGGATAATACGTTCTACCTCACTAGAAAAATCAGCATGGCCTGGTGTGTCCACAATGTTAATTTTAATATCTTTATACATAATCGAACAGTTTTTAGAATAGATCGTAATTCCACGTTCTCTTTCTAAATCATTCGAATCCATCACGCAATCAACTACATCTTCATTTTGTCTAAATTGTCCACTTTGTCTTAAAAAAGCATCAACAAGTGTACTTTTACCCGCATCAACGTGAGCGATAACGGCTAAGTTTATAATTTTTTTATGTTCCATAGGCTTTATTCCTCGCTAACTCAATTACTATACAACTTTTATGTCATTAACACTAGTATTTTTTTGACTTTCATAGTAGGATTTGAGTTATGAGATATAAGTATGAAAATAAAAAGAGGAAATATCGAAAAATGAAACCGCGTGTGGGACGCATTGCTATTCTAGTCGTTATCATGATTGCGATAGTCGGTTTAAGTGTGTTTGGTGTAAAGAGTTTAATGGGAATCTTAAACCCACCAAAACCTAATCCGATAGCATTATATGTAAAGGATACAAGTTTATTTAACGAGAAAGCGAGAAATGCTAAAGAAGTTGTACTTCGCGACTTTGCAATAGGTAAAGAATTGCCAAGACATAAACCACTTCCTGCAGACATGAAAATTGCATGTCTAACATTTGATGATGGACCAGGATATGAAAGCACAGATTATTTATTAGGTGTACTAAAGAAATATGATATCAAAGCAACATTCTTTGTCTTAGGTAGTAAAGCTGAGCAAAACCCAGAAATGCTTAAAAAGATTATTAAGGCAGGTCACGAAGTTGCTAGTCACTCCTACGACCATCCTGATTTAACAAAATTAAGTCCCGCAGAAGTGAAACAACAACTCGATAGAACAGATGAAGCAATCCGTAAAGCAGGTGGTAAAACTACAACGCTATTACGTCCTCCATACGGTAATTACAGTAAAGAGATTGAAGAAACAATTGGTAAAGACATTTTCCTATGGACAGTTGATAGTAACGACTGGCGTTTTAAAGGTGACCCACAAGGATCTGCTGATACTGTACTGGGAACTGTTCAGCCACAAGCAGTAATTCTATATCATGACATTTACGATAGCAGCGTAAAATCAGCAGAAATCGTAATTCCAAAACTAAAAGAAATGGGATATGAATTTGTTACTGCAAGTAAGTACATGGAACTAACTGGAGAATACTAACATGCTATTAGAAGGAAATATTTCAGTTAAAGCAGCATTGTTATCTCCATATCGTAATGTAAAGAAAATCATAGTTGATAAAAAGAAAAAAAGTAAAGATAGTGGATACATCATCTTCAAGGCAAAAGAACAAGGTGTTCCAGTTGAATCCATCACACGCGAGAAAATCGATGAAATGGCAAGTGGAAAAACCCATGGTGGGATGCTAGCAGAAGTTGAAGATCGAATCTATCAAAATGTAGATGACATTAAAAATGATGACTTTGTAGCATTTGTGGAAGGAATCGAAGATCCATTTAATTTTGGATATATCATTCGTTCACTTTATGCAGCTGGATGCAGTTGTATAATCACAAATGAAAGAAATTGGTCAAATGCTGCTACAACTGTTACAAAAGCAAGTGCAGGAGCAAGTGAGTACATTAAACACATCACAACATCTAATGTGGCAGATACACTTGAAGAACTACAAACTGCTGGTTTTGAAGTTGTTGCAGCTGCACGTGATGATCATGCTATAGAAATGTATGATTATGACTTCAATAAAAAAGTATGTATTTGCATCGGTGGTGAAAAACGAGGTCTTACGAAAGATGTACTCGAACTAAGTAACCAACATGTATACATACCTTATAATACAGATTTTAAAAACGCACTTAATGCAGTTGCTGCATCTACGATATTATCATTTGAAATTCTTAGACAAAGAAGGGCAAACACTCCTAATTAGGAATATTTACCCTTCTTTTAATATTTCATTTATGCGTTTTAGAATCTTTGAATTATCATATTCATAATCATTTAACGATTTCTTACATGAACTTATTTCTTCTGGATGCATAAGTACATCTTTTAATTGCTGATATAATCCTTCTTCACTATTCTCGCATATCCAACCATTAACATTTGGTTTTATTGACATCTGACTTGCAGATGTATCCGTTGCTAATACAGGTACATGAAGGATAAATGACTCACTAATTACCGTTCCAAAAGCTTCAGAATATGAGGGTAACAGCAAGAAATCATATTGTTTCATCTCTGCATATGGATTATCTATATTTCCTTCCATATAAATTACATCATGTAAATTCAAATCATGTATTTGTTTAACTACATTATCAAATAATGGACCATCACCAAACACATGCACTTTTACTTGATTTAATAGTTTCTCTTTTTGTAATCTAGCAAATACATCAACCATACGCCCATATCCTTTTACTGGATGCGCTCGTCCAACAACAACTATATTAATATCTTCATTTTGAATTGCCACTTTACTTTGTGCGCTAGCGAGTTGCTTGATTCGCTTTGTGTCCATAGCTATCGGAATAACTTCCGTGATGTTATCTAAATGATAGATTTCATTAAATTCTTTTACTACATTAGTTGCAACTCCAACAATATGATCAAATTTCGGTAAAAGTTCTTCAAACAATTTTTGATATTTCTCTGTTGGATTAAACGTTCCATAAGCACTGTGTAACCAGTGAATTTTCTTTGGCGTGTCTCCGTATGCTGTAAATATCGCTGTAAACCCATCTTTATATGCAACTTCTACATCATAGGATTTATGCATAAATTTCTTCCGTTCCTTTGGAATCACCTTTTTTATTCGCCCCGTTTTTAAATCAAATATAACTTTCAACTTTCGCAATAACGTTTTTACACTCTTTGATTGAATAGCTTCTTTCAATGTATAATCAATTGCTTCAAAATATGGTGAACCATAGTATACATGCACATCTTTTGGAAGATGTTTTAACATAGAACCTTTATCGTGTAATATAAGCACATCAATTTGGAACTCATCACGATTTAAAAGGTGGATTAGATCATTTAACACGACCGATACTCCACCCATTTCTCTTTCATCGACTACAAATAATACATTTCTTTTCATATACTTACTTCCCAAATCCAAATGCTAAAAATGACATAATTGCAAAGTACAAGATAAAAGCACCACTCATAAATAAGCGACGTTGCCAATCTTCAATTTGCATGTAGAAGAACTTTTTCATATCAGACCTCCATTAGTCGACAAATAAGTACCCACAGTAAATATAAATCATATCGTTCCAAAAGTAATTTGGATTAAATAATTGAAATACAACATTACTTGTTTGAAGTGTAATTACATTTAATTGAATTAAAGTCATAAACACAACAAGTAACACTGCAACGATTTTCTTGTATGGACTACCTGAAAAGCTTTTCTTTGAGAACACATTTAGTGTTGCCCCAAAGATAATCAATGCAACAATCTTTAAATATAAGTAAAAGTTTGTGACAAAGAATGTAGCAGGATTTGCCCAAAACGCAATGAGTGCACAAACAACTATGACAAGTGCTGGTACTCCCAATTTACGAAGATCACCCATTAAGCTTCAACCTCAACCTTTTCCATGACATCACCATTATGCATGTTTCTTACAGCTCCCATGTTATCTGTAACTTGACCAAAAACTGTATGAACACCATCTAAGTGTGGTTGTGCATCGTGAACAATAAAGAATTGGCAACAACCTGTATCTTTTCCGCGGTGTGCCATTGATAAAGCACCTTCCACGTGTTTGTGTGGATTTCCTTCTGTTTCACATGTAATTGTGTAACCTAAATCTCCTGTTCCATTTCCATTTGGACATCCACCTTGAGAAACAAAACCAGGAATTACACGGTGAAATGTTTTTCCATTGTAATATCCATCATTAATCAATTTCACGAAGTTCGCAACTGTTTTCGGTGCATCTTCATTGTATAAAACAAAAGGAATTTCAGCTCCATTTTGCATCGTAATTTTTCCGTTAATCATATTTATACCTCACTTAACTATGTTAGATATTATATCACAAGATTCGCATAAATCTTTTCGAAGAATAGATTTGTAGTTTACGACCTTTAAATATTTTATTGCCTAGTACACCAGCAAACTCTACATGTTCAATAATATTGACTGGACCACTCATGATTTTATCAAACACCATACGTGTATCATATAAATACAATTGTAGGTAATCTGCAAGCATTGTCTCTACACGTTCCATTCCATGAACACCCATTGAGAGTGGTCTAACACTACTGATTACATCGATATTCGTTTGCTTCATATAGTTCTCACCCAGCCAGCTTTCACGCGCTCCACTATCAAAACCAAAAATACTTGCCTGTTTGTTTGAATCAATCACGATACATGTTGGAAATGCAGACGGTATAAAGTTTTGAATCGGAAACTCTTCTTGTGGTTCAATCATTGAAAAGGTTTTATGTACATCATCTAATTCAAAATCTAAATGACTCAAGACATCCCAACCTAGAATCCCATCAAAATCCATCAGATTTATTTTTACTAAAGGAATCGTAAAGTGTTTATTATCAATCACAACAAATGGTTGGTTTTGCAGTTCCACTGAACCAAAATATACACGTTCTACAGAAACTGTTTTTGCTTTTGCTCGTTTTCCTCCAAAGCTTCCCATTTCCATATCGTGATTTGTAGGAGTTGATTTCACAAGTGCTAATGAACTTTCAAAAAGTACACTACACTGTGCACCGGTATCAATCAACATCGATACTGCCTTTCCTTGAATCAAAACATCACATACATATAAGCCCACCTTGTCTTGTTTCATTTTCATTGTGAATGTTGGTGTATGTTTGATTATTTTTCGATCTTTGAAAAATGCACGACCATCATATGTTTTTTTACTTTCCATCAGTTGTGGTTCATACATTTCAAAGCATTTCTTAATTGTTTCTTTTTCTTTATCTGAGTAACTAAATGTTTTTTCTACTCTTGTCTTAGCGTTAACTATCATATTGAAATTATAACATGTTATACTAAGAATATCGGAGGATAAACTAACTATGAAAACAAATAAAGAAAAACTTGTTATGCATTCATTGATTGGAAAGATTCATCACCCAACAGGTAGAGGATACCGTGTGGGCTATGATGGTAAAGGAAGAATCATCCCAGCTGTAGGAGGAATCACATATAATTTCCAAATCGGTGATTCTTGTATGGGAATTGTTGGTGACCACGTAGAACCAGGTGTATCAATCCAAAACCCAAACAAAGATGAAAATCCTGCACTTCAATTATTTAGCTGTGTTGGAAATAAAGTTCGTATCACAAGTGGAGATGCAAAAGGAAAAACAGGAGTTATCACTGGAACACATGGTGGAATTGAACATGCATTTGTTTACTTTGATGAAGATGTGTTAGATTTTCTTAGTGGAGATGAAACGATGTTAGTTAAAGGATATGGTCAAGGACTAGCAATTGAAGAATTTCCAAACATTAAAGTGATGAACTTAGATCCAGAATTATTTGAAATCATGGAAGCAAAAGAGTTTCTTCGTGAAGAAGAAAACCATTTAAAAATTGGAGTTACCCACATTATCCCAGCTTGCTTAATGGGATCAGGATTAGGTGCTAGTGCTCTTGAAAGTGGTGACTATGATATCATGACGCAAGATGAAGACATGAATAAACAATACAAACTTGATACATTACGTTTTGGTGATATTGTTGCTATCGAAGATCATAACGGGTTTAATGGTCCACACTATAAAAAAGGTTCTTGGATCATTGGGGTAATTGTTCACAGTGATTCTTACACTTCAGGACACGGTCCAGGTGTATGTGCATTATTTACATCAAATGATGATAGTATTGTTCCATTCATCGACAAACAAGCAAATCTTAAAAACTTTATTAAGTAATTAAAAAGTAGGCGACTGAATTACTTCAATCGCCCCTTATCAAACCGTACGTACGCTACTAACGTATACGGCTTTCCAACATGTTTCGACAGTT
>NZ_SODD01000062.1 GCF_004365815.1 Breznakia blatticola | reverse complement strand
GAACACAACTTTTAGAAGACAACAAAAAAACCAAGCAAAATTCACTTCATCGATGAATTTTGCTTGGTTAATGGATTCTTAACTTAATGACATTAAGGAATATTGGGGTCTTTGGTTCGTGCCATACTAGCAGTTATTAAAGGGATGTTCTAACATGCAAAGATTTGGAGATACAATCATCTGGTGGACAGATGAAGAAGAAACAAGACAAAAGAAAGCAATAAAACAACAATGTAATGAAATTTATAGTAATTATTGCGATGTGCAAGAATATATAGATGATGCAAAGGCAAAATTAAGAACATTTGAAAATAGTGGTTTTAGTAGCTTAAAAAGTTATGGACCTCATGAATCCTCATTATATGCAGCATATTATCCGTATCGTGAAAAAACAATAAGAGATACAAAAACATTGATTGAAGACTTACGAGCAAATATTAGAAAATTAGAGGGAACGTTAGGTAGTTTTGAAACTGCATGGAATGCAAAATATAGGGAGTTAGAATGGGTGAAATCAAAGTAAATAAAAAGAAGCTGCAAGCAATTAGTGAATTGGAAAAAAGCTTCAAATTAAATATTCAAGAAGAACACGATGATTTAATAGAACTATGCACGCAAATGTCAAATGATGAACAATTTACGGCAGGATGTGTTGAGGGCTTTATTGAACTTTTTAACATTCTAATAAAATATGAAGAACAACTTATTGTAGCATTCCCTAAACTTTTTACATCATTTACAACGTATGATTCAGAATTATCGAACTTACTGAAGAAAAAGATTCACACAGATTTGGATGGAAAGTAATATGCAATATACACAAAATGAATTATTTGTATTAGCTTTGATCGCAAATAAAACAAAACTCATTGGATATCCTTCATTTCAACTTTTAGGAGAAAAAGAACATGAGGAAATCATTGAGCAACTAATAAAAAAACAAATTGTTACTACGGATAGAAAACTTACAGACTTAGGAAAAAAACAGATTTATTTATTGATGCAATATGAAGAAGCAAAACACTTTATCAATATTGGTGGAATACGTGTTTCACAACTTGAATCAGGAAGGTATATTGCTTGTGTTGAAATGGATGGTTTGACACAAATTGTACCGTTAAATAAAGATATTTTATGTGCTTCGATTCTTACAAGAATACCGAACCTTGATGCAATTGGAGACGATAAGTATAGAAAGAAGTTTATTAAGAAAGATAAATTTCTAAAACATATGGAAGAATACACAGATACCAAAGCTATCTTTTATCAAAAGATAAATCGAGAAACTCGTCAACAAGAAAATGGTGTGTTGTTTGTTGAAGATGGGTATTTCAATATATATAAAATAAATACAGAAGAAATGGATTGTTATCCAAGAAAACGAGTGCAAAAAGCAGTCGAAACATTAATAGGGGAATATGTATGAATGTATTAATGAGTGATGCAATTGGGACAAGTAAACGAATTGAGTTTAGCGAGGAGAAAATTGACTATACAGTAAAAATGTTTCGCTATCTTGAACGATATAGAAAATATCGAAATGACCATGAGAAATTCATAAATGATTTTTTGAGTGGATATAATGGAGCAGCGAAAAAACAAATTAGTGAGTATAGTCAACCAGTATTAAAGCAAATAGAATTGTTAGAATTGAATTGTACGTTTTTATATAATGAGTTACTTGAGATGATTCGTAGTTTTATGCAGTTTGATGAAATGCTTGCTCTAAAAATAACACAACGATTTTTGAATGAGGGAATGATGTCCGAAAGTGATTTAGGAACTACAAGTGATGGTCAACCAATTACAAGTGATATGATCGCAAATGCAATAAAAGCACAAGAGGAACAGAGAGGTGATTCATAATGAATCGCTCAATATTTTCAAATAAGCAAGCGTGGGAAAACAGAGTAAATGAGGAAAACACAGTTTCTATCAATTGGTCCAATCTACAAAAAGCAAATGAGTATATTCAAAAAGCAAAAACAATTGCTAAAGAATCCGGATATTCTATTCAAGCAGGTGATAAAACAAGTACACTAGAAAGCTTGAGAAAACGATACCAAAAACAAACAAACTACAGTAGTACACGTACGGGAATTCATTCGTTGTTAGAAGATGTAGATAATGACTTTTGCGATGATATTAAAGTAAAACTAGAAGATATCTCATTGATTGACATTATGAAACTAAAAACGGAAAATATAAGTGTCAATCAAGATGATATTGTTGTTATACAAGATCCAAATACATATCAAGGATATACGACAAAAAAAGTAAGAAAAGTAGAAGTATCCTATGAAGATATTGTCAAAGGAAAAACAATTATCGACTTAGGTGATGACTTTAATCAATACATAAAAGGTATAGATGATGGTATAATAGAAGCAGATAAAATATCTGAAGATGAATACATGAATGCAGTACTAGGATCAAAGTTTGCACATGACATGGAAGCGGATGATTTTATATCTGGATTAAGCTTTGTCTTAGATTGTATACCTGTCGTAGGTGGTATAAAAAATATTGCAGAAGCATGTTCTGGAACAACAATGACAGGAGAAAAACTATCCGATGATGAAAGAGTCATGTTGGGAGTTGGAGGACTATTGTCAATTGGAATTGATATAGCTACTTTTGGTTCACTAAGTGGAGCTACAACAGCAGCAAAAGTAGGAAGTTTCACAATCAAAGTAGGAATAGAAACAGGACAAGCAATGGTGATAGGTCTAGGTAGTCAACACCTAATTGAAAATGGATGTAATCCACTATTGGCATTTGCAATTATGGCAGGAGCAACTGTAGCAGGTGGAGCAGCATTTAGTAAAGTAACAGCAAAACCATCTATCACACTTGATTTAGACACTCTAGCAAGTAAAGGGATTAATAATGTAGATGAACTAGCAAAACATGGAATCACAAGTATGGATGACCTTGCTAAGCTAGGAGTAAAGAATAGTGATGATCTAGCTAAACTAGGAATTAAAAATGCAGATGACTTGGCAAAATTCGGAGTAAATAGTTTAGAAGATTTAAAACATATTGGTTTGGGTGATTTAGCAAGCTATAAAAGTATTGATGATATCTTTGATAGTAAGAAAAGCTTCATGGATATGATGGATGCAACAGAAGCAGCAAGATATGAAAAATATCTAAATTCTAAGTTAACAGATGGGTTGCCACCAAACATGGATATGGATGACTATTTACGATATCAAAAAGCATTAAATAAACTAGATGAAATAAGTGCATACAATAAAGTAAATGGAAATGCGATTCTTGAAATAAGAAGAGAAGCAGATAACTTATTAAAATATGGAGTAAAAAACTCAAGTGATTTAGGAAAATTAGGAATCACAAGTATAGATGACTTAACAAAACTAGGAATTAAAAACACAGATGATTTACTAAGCTTAGGAGTTAAGAATATCGATGACCTTAAGCAAGTAGGTATTAAAGGATTAGATGAAGTTAATTCACTAGATAATGTATTTAAGGGTTCGTTAGCAACAGATGAAGTCCTTGATTCGATAGGGGATAGGAATAAGAATCTCAAACTTACAGGCGAACAAGTTGATTTAGAATGGCTACCTGAAAAGTATAAAGCATATGAAATTTCAGGGAATGTAAAGGTGACTGGAGTGGATGTAAATGTATCAAGGAGAGTTTATCAAACAGACATAGATCCTAATTACATACCCACAAATCCCAAAGCTAAAGGACTGAATAACAAACAGTTAATGGAAAGTGGTAGAGCTCCATACATTGTTGATTCAGCCGGTAGTGAGTCGGCTGTGGAATTACACCATTTAACGCAAAGAGAACCAGGTTCAATGGTTGAGATATCTGAAGTCGTACATAGTGATAATAGTGCTACATTGCATGGTTTGGTTGAAAATGGTGGAAGTTTTAGGAATGATCCTAATTTAGAAAAGCAATTTAATAACTTTAGAAATAATTATTGGAAATGGCGTGCATCGAATTACTAAAAGGAGGAACTGATGAACGAGAAGATAAAAAAAATGATTAATGAATATAGCAATGTTGGTGATTTTTATGGACCTATTGAAGAAAAAAGAATAAGAGAAGTTGAAGATGAATTAAATGTGAAATTTCCTAAACAATACAAAGATTATTTATCGACTTATGGATCGGGAGGAATTTGCGGTATAGATATTGAAGGAATTGAAGGTGATTTAGGTTCTTCCTTGGTTCAAGCAACTATCAAATATAGAAAGTTGGGGTTAAATGAAAATGCTATAGTGATTTATGATCTAGGAGAATTTATCATGTGCTTAGAATCTAATTTTGAAGATTCAAAAGTATTTTCATGGGAGCCTGGGGAAAAAAAGATGAACGAAAGATATAGTTCATTTGATGATTTCATTGAAGATTATTTTCAAGAAGGTATTGACAATTACTAAGGTTATTAATAACGAAAAAACATTGTGAATTGGCAAATTAGAATTTATTAATCTATCCCAAGTAACTTACGAAGAAGCGATGAATAAATAAAAATAATATGCAAATGTTTATGGGTGAAATTTACATGTAAAGTAAATAAGAAACAAGAAATAAACATAGAGACCATTATCAGCAGATTGTACATACTGTGAATAAGGTCTTTTTGGTTATACAAACAAAACACCAAAATAAAGTGTCACATCAAGATAACTTGTTATAGTACAAAAGATGATATGAAATGTTTTTTGTAAAGAAACCTACTTTACTATGATTAGAAGAGGTTTTAAAGTAATGTAGGTTTTACATCAGATTATTTTTTCAGTTCAAAAAAACTGGATTCCCAATCATACTTGAATATATTCAAAAAGCAAAGGCAATTGCAAAAGAATCCGGATATTCTATTCAAGCAGGTGATAAAACAAGTACACTAGAAAGCTTGAGAAAACGATACCAAAAACAAACAAACTACAGTAGTACCCGTACGGGAATGCATTCGTTGTTAGAAGAAGTAGATGATGACTTTTGTGATGATATTAAAGTAAAACTAGAAGATATCTCATTGATTGACATTATGAAACTAAAAACGGAAAATATAAGTATCAATCAAGATGATATTGTTGTTATACAAGATCCAAATACATATCAAGGATATACGACAAAAAAAGTAAGAAAAGTAGAAGTAACCTATGAAGATATTGTCAAAAGGAAAACGATCATCGACTTAGGTGATGACTTTAACAAATACATAAAGGGTATAGATGATGGTATAATAAAAGCAGATAAAATATCTGAAGATGAATACATGAATGCAGTACTAGGATCTAAGTTTGCACATGACATGGAAGCGGATGATTTTATATCTGGATTAAGTTTTGTCTTAGATTGTATACCTGTCGTAGGTGGTATAAAAAACATTGCAGAAGCATGTTCTGGAACAACAATGACAGGAGAAAAACTATCTGATGATGAAAGAGTCATGTTGGGAGTTGGAGGACTTATATCAATTGGAATTGATATAGCTACTTTTGGTTCACTAAGTGGAGCTACAACAGCAGCAAGAGTAGGAAGTTTCACAATCAAAGTAGGAATAGAAACAGGACAAGCAATGGTGATAGGTCTAGGTAGTCAACACCTAATTGAAAATGGATGTAATCCACTATTGGCATTTGCAATTATGGCAGGAGCAACTGTAGCAGGTGGAGCAGCATTTAGTAAAGTAACAGCAAAACCATCTATCACACTTGATTTAGACACTCTAGCAAGTAAAGGGATTAATAATGTAGATGAACTAGCAAAACATGGAATCACAAGTATGGATGACCTTGCTAAGCTAGGTGTAAAGAATAGTGATGATCTAGTTAAACTAGGAATTAAAAATGCAGATGACTTGGCAAAATTCGGAGTAAATAGTTTAGAAGATTTAAAACATATTGGTTTAGGTGATTTAGCAACCTATAAAAGTATTGATGATATCTTTGATAGCAAGAAAAGCTTTATGGATATGATGGATGCAACAGAGGCAGCAAGATATGAAAAATATCTAAATTCTAAGTTAACAGATGGATTGCCACCAAACATGGATATGGATGACTATTTAAGATATCAAAAAGCATTAAATAAACTAGATGAAATAAGTGCATACAACAAAGTAAATGGAAATGCGATTCTTGATATAAGAAGAGAAGCAGATAACTTACTAAAATATGGAGTAAAAAACTCAAGCGATTTAGGAAAACTAGAAATCACAAGTATAGATGACTTAACAAAACTAGGAATCAAAAACACAGATGATTTACTAAGCTTGGGAGTTAAGAATATAGATGACCTTAAGCAAGTAGGTATTAAGGGATTAGATGAAGTCAATTCACTAGATAATGTATTTAAGGATTCGGGTGCAAAGAAAATTATCAATAAAGATGGCACAATAGAAGTTATTGGTGAAGGAGAAGTTGTTGAAATAATAGATAATAGACCTTATTTAGATCCTAATAATCGTCCTTCGTATAGAAAAGGTGTTGTAGAAGATGTTTATGAAAATGCAAAAAATACAGATGGAATTGTAAGAGACCCAAATACTGGAGACATTATAGAATGGGAACCAGGAACAAGTCGTAATGGAATTTGGGATATGGGACATAAACCTGACGCTAAATATTCAGATATGTACAAAAGATATCTAGATGGAGAATTGACACCGAAGGAGTTTAGAGATTGGTACAATGATCCTGCTAATTATTGGCCAGAAATACCAGCTAATAATAGAAGTCATAGATTTGAATAGAAAGAGGTGCAACGATGAAAATAGATTTAATAGCAAAATTGAAAAATATTGATGAATTTAAGAAAAACTATATTCCAGGAGATGAGAAAAAACTCTATGATAACAAGTCTTTAATCTATTATGCATTATCTAATTCAGATTTAGCAAGCCGTTATTATATCTCAAATTTTTTACTGGAAAAAGATGTGGATGTTTTATCAAAAAACAAAGAAAATGAAACAGTTCTACACGTTTTGCTGGGTCAAACAAATCATTCACTTGAAGATACTTATAAACTATGCAAAGAATTTATAAATAAAGGTGTAGATATAAATGCACTAGATAAAAAAAACAGACTTGCGTTGCAGTGGTTAATTAATTTGAAATACACTGATGAGGAATTAGTACCTTTCTATAAATTATGGTTTGCACAAGATTTTGTTGATTTTCAGACACAAAACAAGTTCGGGGTTTCACCATATGAACTTGCAAAAAAACAGGGACATAGAGAAAAGTTGTTAGAAAGGATGAATGAATATGACAGAAATGATTAAATTCTTAGAAAATGCAGGAGGCACTGTAGTGTCTAAAAATATATTGAATGGCAATGGTAAAGTAAAATGGCTTTTTCGTGAGAAATCCATTGATAAGAATGATAATGGATGGAGAATATTATCTGACATAGATACAGATGAGTTTGTAAATAATCCTAAAAATCTAGTTATTGTGGATTTTAATACTGTTGCAAATATTGAACCAGCAATTTTAGGGATTTATAATTTTCCTATAGGATCTGACATACAATTAGTTAAAGAAAATGGGAAGATAAGTTTTTTTGATAATTTGACAAAAAAAGAAATTCAACTCTAAAATTAAACTGGATACTATAGAATAGAGTTTTAGAAAGAAGTGCTATTTTAGTTAAAATAGTGACAATATCAAAATAAAAAGGCACTTTAAAAAATAAGTGGCTTTACTAAACCTATAGATAATTGCTTAAAGCAACACTTATAATTCTTAAGAGGACAAGCCAAAATAGGTTAGTCCTTTATAGTTTTGTGGAGTATATATGATGGTCTAGGTAGTCAATACCTGATAGAAAATGGATGTAATCCACTATTGGCATTTGCAATTATGGCAGGAGCAACAGTAGCAGGTGGAGCAGCATTTAGTAAAGTAACTGCAAAACCATCTACTACACTTGATTTAGACACACTAGCAAATAAGGGAACCAGTGGAGATAGTTTTGATGATTGGCTAAAAGGAATGTCTAAAGAAGATGCTGCCAGGTATAATGAATGGCATAATGTAAGAGATGCAGGCTATACCATGCCTTGGGAAGATTATTTGGAACTACGCTCGATATCTGTAAAAAATGTCAATGGAGAAAACATGACATTAGGAAAGTATTTTTATGAAGGGAGTCCGGATTCCTATATAACAAAAGCTCAAGGTACAGGGGATACATATTTTGATTTAGGAACGAAGTGGAATGATATTAAAAATCAATATAATTTGACAGATGATGATATGTTTAATTTATTCAATAAACCGGTATTAGATGATGCAGTTAATGCTGGAAAAACTATAAGATTTTCACAGTATCCATATGATTTTAAAGATACAGCATTATGGAATGAATGGGTTTATCTAACAACAGAACATGGATATATAAGATTGATAGAAGAAGGAGGATATTGGTATGCAATTAAATAGCACACACGAAATGGCAATAAGTTTAGACGAAAAAATACGTGAGTATTTTGGGGATAGAGTGGATAATTTCGCAATATTTGATGTAAATGATGATGTTAACCATAGAACATTTAGCATAGATTTCGAGGTATATAATTACTTTAATATTAGATTGAATTATGAAAGAGGAAGATTTGGTTGTAGTATAAATCATGGACAAAATTATGTATCTTTAGAGAATAGTCAAAAATGGTTTGATAAAGCAGATTTTAATATTTTCTTTAAGGAATTAAAAGAGGAAATAGAGTTACGAATACCAGATAAGTATTTAGAAGCAAAAGGATGGAAGTAAAATAGTAAGTTATTAAAGAAGATAAACTATATATTGGACAAAAACCCCATGTTGTTGGATATACTCAATTTAACTAAAGAGGCAGTCGCCTCTTTTTTAATATTAATAACAATTGTTTTTATACTATGTAAGTAAGTCAACATCGGAGGGAGTGAAGTGTATGAGTGAAAATAATAAACCAAAAAAAAGACAAGGGATATTGGGGTCTTTGGTTCGTGCCATACTAGCAGTTATTAAAGGAATGTTCTAACATGCAAAGATTTGGAGATACAATCATCTGGTGGACAGATGAAGAAGAAACAAGACAAAAGAAAGCAATAAAACAACAATGTAATGAAATTTATAGTAATTATTGCGATGTGCAAGAATATATAGATGATGCGAAGGCAAAATTAAGAACATTTGAAAATAGTGGTTTTAGTAGCTTAAAAAGTTATGGACCTCATGAATCATCATTATATGCAGCATATTATCCGTATCGTGAAAAAACAATAAGAGATACAAAAACATTGATTGAAGACTTACGAACAAATATTAGAAAATTAGAGGGAACGTTAGGTAGTTTTGAAACTGCATGGAATGCAAAATATAGGGAGTTAGAATGGGTGAAATCAAAGTAAATAAAAAGAAGCTGCAAGCAATTAGTGAATTGGAAAAAAGCTTCAAATTAAATATTCAAGAAGAACACGATGATTTAATAGAACTATGCACGCAAATGTCAAATGATGAACAATTTACGGCAGGATGTGTTGAGGGCTTTATTGAACTTTTTAACATTCTAATAAAATATGAAGAACAACTTATTGTAGCATTCCCTGAACTATTTAAATCATTTACAACGTATGATTCAGAATTATCGAACTTACTGAAGAAAAAGATTCACACAGATTTGGATGGAAAGTAATATGCAATATACACAAAATGAATTATTTGTATTGTGCTTCGGCGCTTTATTCTAACCAAACGTAGTCACATTATTTCAACCAACAGCACCTTATGAAAGTCGAATTTAATTATCCTTTCTATAT
>NZ_SODD01000061.1 GCF_004365815.1 Breznakia blatticola | reverse complement strand
CTTTGCGTGTTTTTAGTTGTTTTTGTTTTCCGTGAATTTTTGTTTCGAAATTGACGTTTCCTATTCAGTTTTAAAAGATCTAATCACTTCTTTTTCGCATCGGTTATCTCAACCGTGCCTGTTAATAATACCACTCTCGCGCTAGCAAATCAATCACTTTTTTCAACTTTTTTGAAAAAGTTTTCTGAGCAATTATTTCGCATTGTTTCTCGCTTGAGCCTCATTGATATTATCATTTACGTCACCCTGTGTCAACAACATTTTTTCAACTTCTTTCAGAAACATTTTTACTGAATTTTCAATTGATTTTTTATGTGTTTTGCAGAAGCAACTTTGAAATAATACCATTTTGATTTCATAGTGTCAACAAGTTATTTTCACTTTCCGAAACTTTTATTTTTCTATATCAAAAATTCATCTTTTTTCAAGAAAAAAAGGTACCGAAGTACCTCTATCTTGCATATTCTTGTTCATCACCTTTACGAAGCGATCCACATATCGGATAGTTCGGACATGATGGATTACATCCACAGTCCGCAATGTTTCTCAACTCTTTAGGGACAAACGCTGTGATTTCATCATCATCATAACCTACTAAGAAGTTATCTTCATTAATGATAATTGGGCGTTTCATTACAGATGGATTTTGTTGGACAAACCGAATGGTTTCCTCCATCGACATTTCATCCAAATCTTTACCAAGCTCTTGATATGGGCGTGAGCGTGTACTGATAAGGTCTTCCGTTCCATTATCACTACGACTAAGTAAATATTTGATTTCATCAGCTTTTAGAATTGTTGCGAAGATATTCTTTTCAACAAAATCAAGATTGCGTTCTTGTAGCCAACGTTTTGCTTTACGACAAGAAGCACATCCTGGAGATGAATATAGTATAATCATAATATTTTTCCTTTCCTTATAAGTTCTCTATATGTATAGTATATCAAACTGTATTCAAAGTATAGAGCGAAGTAATCAGAAGTTCAAGATTTTTTTCGTTTCTTTATTTTTATATATAAGAGATTTTCTTTGCATGCTATATCGATACTTACAAAATAAAATCATACGATAATTATAAAAAGTATATTTCTTATTTACTTGATTCTTGTTTTCCGTTACAATCTACTGCGTGAACAAAAGAGGAACACTTATGGAACGCAAAACAATGAAAAAAACAATTTGGTTTACCTACTGCAATTAGTATGATTGTTGGAATCGTAATCGGTTCTGGAATCTTCTTCAAGACAGATGATATTCTCATGGATACAAATGGAAGCGTGTTGTATGGAGCAATTGCTCTAGTTCTTGGTGCAATTGGAATTATTTTTGGTGGATTAACTTTATCCAAGCTTTCAGAGAAAAGTGAAAAAGCTGGCGGACTTATTACCTATTGTGAACTTGCCTTTGGTAAACGTTTCGCATTTGTTGCTGGATTTTATCAAATGGGAATTTATTATCCTGCTTTGTTAGGTGTGATTTTATATGTTGCTGCTAATTATACATGCATGCTATTTGAAGATGCACAACTTAATGTTTGGATAATTACCATCATTTACTTTATCGGTACATTTTCTGTTAACTATTTGTCCGCTAAAATGGCAAGCTATTTTCAAAATCTAGCAACAATTATCAAGATCCTACCTCTAGTTATTATTGGATTTCTTGGTATTCGCTACGGAAGTTTTCATTCCATGCAAAACGAAAGCTTTCACGTAACTGGAATTATCGCTTCAAGTAGTGCGATTGTCAGTGTTGCTTTTTCCTACGATGGATGGACCGTCGCTCCTGCAGTTGCACATGAAATCAAAAACGCAAAACGTAACCTATCCTTAGCTCTTGCGATTTCTCCGGTGATTATTATGGTTATTTATTTAATCTATTTTATTGGTATGTCAAGTATACTTGGTCCGCAACAAATCCTTGCACTTGGTGATTCGCATGTACAAGTTGCTAGCGAGAGATTGTTTGGATTACAGGCAAGCAAGCTTGTTCTTGTTGCGATTATCATTTCTGTATTAGGTACAGTTAATGGATTAACTCTTGCTGCAATTCGTGTGCCTTATGCATTAGCGATTCGTAAAGAACTTCCTTTCAGTCATGAATTTGCTAAAATCAATCAAAAGACAAATATCCCTGGACGCTCTACATTACTGACTGTATTGCTAACGGCGTTTTGGATGTTTGCACATTTTCTTACGACGCAAATTCATGCACTGCATCAAATTGATATCTCTAGCATTCCAATTTTTATGATGTATGTAATTTACCTAATCCTCTTTATTAGCGTGATTCGCAAGTACAAACAAAAGCAGTTGCATGGTCGCTTTCGTGGTCTAGTATGTCCAATCTTCGCCATCGTTGGAGCACTCCTTGTAATTAGTGGTGCACTCTATTCACCCATGTTCAAAATTTACTTGATTGTATCCTTACTATTTCTAATAATCAGTGGTATAATATACAACGTAGCGAAGAAACAAAGATAGTAGATATCCTGTATGAAAGTAGAGATTTGCCGGATGCTGCAAGGCAAACATCACTTGATATCGAATTGGGTTTGTGGAGCTTAAGCGTAAAGCCGGTCATTCCGTTATCATGAAGCGATTCATTTTTACACAAATATAAAATGAATAAGTCGGGTGGTACCGCGTATAAAACTATACGTCCCAACATATTGTTGGGACGTTTTTTATTTAATAGGAGGAAAAAGAAAGATTATGAAAAGATGTTTGAGTGGGATTCAACCCTCAGGACAATTAACCTTAGGAAACTACATTGGTGCAATTCGTCAATTTGTACAATTGCAAGATGAATATGAAATGTTTATATTTATTGCTAATATGCATGCAATCACTGTTGCCCAAGATCCAAAGAAATTAAAAGCTAACACAAAAGACTTAGTTGCTTTATATTTAGCATTTGGTCTTGATCCTAGTAAAGTAAACCTGTTTGTACAAAGCGATGTTGTACAACATGCAGAATTAGGATGGGTTCTTAACTGTCACACATATATGGGTGAACTAAACCGTATGACACAATTCAAAGATAAAACCGCAAAAAAAGAAACAAATATTAGCGCAGGGCTTTATACGTATCCTTCACTTATGGCTGCAGATATATTATTGTATGATGCAGATGTTGTACCTGTAGGTGTTGACCAAAAACAACACGTGGAATTAACACGTGATTTAGCACAACGTTTCAATAACTTGTATGGAGAAACATTCGTTGTTCCTGAACCAGTAACTGCTAAAATCGGGGCAAAGGTTATGTCACTTCAAAACCCAGAAAAGAAAATGTCGAAAAGTGATGAAAACCCTAAAGCTTGTATCTACTTATTAGATGAACCAAAAGTTGCACGTAAGAAAATTATGTCAGCTGTGACAGACTCAATCGGTATTGTACAATATGATCTAGAAAACCAACCTGGAGTATCAAACTTACTCACAATTCAAAGTTCACTGTCAGGTGAATCAATTGATGAACTTGTTGCTAAATTCGAAGGAAAAGGGTATGGCGACTTTAAAGGATATGTTGGAGATACAGTGGAAGCATTCTTAAGTGACTTACAAGAAAAGTATCGTGCAATCCTACAAAGTGGTGAAATTGAAAGCGTACTTGAACAAGGTGCAAAAAATGCTGGAAACATCGCTTTCAAAAAAATGCGTAAAGTAAAAAAGAAACTTGGATTCCAATTATTTTAAATAGCGTGTTGCTTCTACAATGAAGCACACGTTTTTTTATAAAGAAAACCTATATATGGAACACAACCATATATAGGTTCTTAGTTATAACGTGTGATATACATGCATAATATTTTGATAAAGTTTTTCATCATCTGCAATTCCACTAATTGCAATTAATTCAGTTAACGATTCGTTTTCTGTATGTACACCATAATAAAATGCATAAGCTATCATCGCTTCCAATACAGATGTATCTTTACCATATTTTCTACATAGATTAAGCGGCTGAACCATTCGTTCACTTATTCCAACTTTTCGCTGTACTGTACGTGCATTTCGCGCAATAGTATCTACAATATATGTATTTTTAAACTTTGCGATTGCATATGCTGAAAAAGTTTGTTGTTCCTCCAAAGAAATTTGATACTCTTGACGGATGGCATCATCGAGTTGCACAAGCAACTCATCCATCATGTTTGATACATCCTCATCATTTGCTGCTTGCGCATAACTCGTATAACCTTTATACGCACCAACATACGCTATGCAAGCACTCAAACAATTGTACGTATAGATTTTTCTTTGAATCAAAGATGCAAAATCATTTTCCGCTTTGAATCCATCAAGCGCAATCGGTTGATCTAAAGCATGAATATCGTATGGTAGATTGGGATACACTTGACTACCTAATGTTAAAGACTGATCATCACTAGCTAATGTTGTACAAAATACTGCACCTTCACTGATATACGCATCAATATTTGCTTTAACCAATGGCTCTTTTACATGAACCCCATTCTCACAACAAACAATACGTAGTTTATTCTTTGTACGTATCTTTGTTGCTTCCTTAAATGTCTCTATAAGATCAACAAGATTTTCTCCACCTACGCTAACAAGAACTAAATCCGCATTTGCAATTACTTCAATTGCCTTTTTATCGAAAAGTGTATATGCATCAAAATCTGTGATTACTACATCTTCAGTTGTTGCATCGTAGTACGATATTGTGTATGACTTTTTTTCACGTAACATTTGTATACGTTTTTCATCTTTATCAATAAACGTAATTTTAGTATGTTTGTTTTGTTTAACAAGTGGGGCGAGAAATCCTCGCCCAGTTTGTCCTGCTCCTATGATGACAATATTTTCTTCCATCATAATTTACTTTGATTTTCCCCCAGTAATAGCAATCGTTGTTCCTGTGATGTAACTTGCATGATCAGAAACAAGATAACTAATTAAATTTGCTACTTCATACAAGTGTCCTGGACGACCTAATGGAATTGATTTTTCATAGTTTCCATAAAATTTATTTGGATCTTGTCCACGACCATATGCTTGTGCCGCATATTTCTCATCATTATTTGCAGGTGTACGATCTAAAATTGCTGGTTCTACACCCACAACACGAATATTATATGGTCCCAACTCTTTTGCCCATGATAATCCATATGCATGAATTGCTGCTTTCGTTCCTGAATATGCACTATGTGCACGCGAACCTTGAATACCCGCTTCAGAAGACATATTAATAATAACTCCTGATTTTTGTTTATACATAACTCGAGTTACTGCTTGCGCAAATAAGAATGTACCTTTTTGATTTACATTTACCATGAAATCGAAGTCTTCTTCGTTTAACTCATATTTCTTTTCTTTTTCGAAGTAATCTACTAAAACTCTTGGACGCGTAACACCTGCATTATTTACAAGTCCATCGATTTTACCAAATGCTTCCATGGTTTTGGTAACAACATTTTCCACTTCTTCTTTTTTTGTGATATCGCATGGAACATACAACACTTGTTTTTCATCATATGTTTTACTTGGTTTTGCATAATCGGCAATTACAACTTTGGCACCATTTCCTGCTAAGTCTTCAACCATTGCTTCACCAATTCCCATACTACCACCAGTAACGATTACTACTTTATCACTTAAATCTAACCACTGTTTACCCATCTTAACCTCCTAAACAATTCCAAAGAATGCAAACACTAACGAAAATACGATAATTCCTAATAAAATACGAATGTATTTTGGACCTGCTTTTTTAATATAGAAATATATTGCAAATACTGCAGCTAGTGGCAACAAGTTAGGGAAAATGTTATCCAACACTGCTTGTAACGTACTTTCATTTCCAACTGCATCACTCCACGAAATGATAGTAGACAATTTTACATACGAAGCTGAAAGTGCACCCATCATAAACAATCCTAGTACACTACACGTATTAATCATTTGATTGATACGACCAGATTGTAAGACATTCATAATTGAATCTTTTCCTAACGTGTACCCTTTTACATTTAGAAAATATCCTAACGCACTAATTACAACTCCCCAAATAGCGAATGGTAAGATTCCTGCTCCCCAGAAACCTGTTTCAGCAAGCGGAATAAATAATGACATCAAAATCGGACGAATGGTTCCGTGATTGATCGTATCTCCAATTCCCGCAAGTGGTCCCATAAGTCCCACTTTTAAGTTAGAGATAATATCTGTATATTGATCAATCTCTTCTGTTGAAACCCCTTGATCCAACATAATGGAACGTTCTTCTTCTAATGCCCCAACAATTCCAAAGATCATTGACCCCCATGTTGCTTCACAGTTATAAAACATCAAGTGGCGTTCATATGCTTTTTTTAATTCCTCAGGATTATTTGCATACAATTTATTTAAAATTGGTGTCATACCATTTGAAAAACCAAGTGCAGTCATTCTTTCATAGCTCGCACTTACTTCAACTCCTGCATAGTAACGTGCCCATGCTTTTGTTATATCTTTTTTTGTTAGTTTGTTTGTACTCATAATAAATCTCCTTCACTTTGTTGCACATTTGGCAAATCATCAGTTTGTGCAAATTTTGATTGAATGATTGCTAAACAAACACCAATTAAGGCAATTGAAATAATGTTAATTCCTGCATATGTGAAAATAATAAATCCAAGTAAGAAATATGGAATCAATGATTTCTTTCCTATTACTTGAATCGTTACTGCAAATCCTAAAGCAGGAAGAATTCCACCAGCTACAGATAAACCATTAATTGCCCATGCTGGAATCGAGTTTAAAAATGCTGCTACTGCTGTAGTACCTACAAGTAATGCAGCAGTTGTAGGAATGACACGTAATGGAATTGACACAATTAATGGATACCAAAATTGAGCAAGTCTTGCTTTCTTCATATCTCCTTCTTTTGCTGCTTTATCTGCCATGCGCACCCACACTGATGCATATGTTTTTCTTAAGTTATCAAGTAATACTCCTAATAGACCAATTGGCATGGCAATCGTTACTGCCATTGATGGATCAATTCCTGCTTCGATAGCGACAGGAATCGTAATACAGGCAGCAAGTGCTTCATCTGCTGGTAAGTTTCCACCAGGTGCAATTGCTCCTAAGTAAATTAGTTGGAGTGCAGCCCCAATTTTCATTGCGGTTTCCACATCTCCCATGATTAGCCCCAATGGAACAGCTAGAAATAGCGGTTGTCTAACAATATGTTGCGTTCCATACCAGATTTTATTTGTTGCTAACCAATATATAATCCCTACTACTAATGCTAATACTATATTCATGTTATGTTCTCCTTTTTACCCCATTTTCTCTAATGCTTTATCCAGTCCAATTCTTGGTTCTTTTGGAACTGCTTGAAAATAAATTTCGACGCCTTTATCTGCCATTTCTTTTAGAAGTCCTGCTTCTTTTTCATCTAATGACAATTGATTTGAAATCATTACACGACCAGTCCCACTTCCAAGTCCACCAATTTGAAGTTCGCACAATTGCAAACCACGATCAAATGTTTCCTTTACACTTTCGACACTCTTAAAAAGTATCAGTAGATTCTTTTGACTAAACTTTCCGGCAACAAGATTCTTTACTGCTCTTTCTGGTGATAAAATATTCACCTTGATTCCTGGAGGAGCTGCCATCAGATAAACTTGCGCCATAAATTGATTTTTCTCCAACTCCTCATCAACCACAAGAATATGATTTGCAGCAACTTGCTTTACCCAATTGGTAATTACTTGTCCATGCATCAAACGAAAATCTACTCTTGCTAATTTAATTTCGTTCATTTTATACCTCCTTTCTATGTATTCTCACTTTGGATTAAGACAACTGATGCATCCCCTGCTTCTTTTACTTTCGTAACGAAGTTCGCAAAATTGTCATATGTTTTACTTAAGCATGCTTCAAGTAGCATCGCTAAGTTCAAACCACTTAATAAACTGATTTTATAATCTGTGGCTAATTCAGCTGCCACATACGATGGTGTCCCACCAAAGATATCGCAAAAGATTAATATATCTCCATGAAATGTAGATAATTGTTCCTTCACTTCTTCTTTATATGTTTCTGGTGATGTCCCTGGCATGAGTGATAGTGCATGTACATTACTGAGTTCCCCAGCAATCATTTCTGCACTTTCCATCAATGCTTCCCCTGCTTTCCCGTGCGTGAGAAGTAATATATGTAGATCGTTATTATTCAAGTTCATTCCTCCTTACTCGCCTTGGCTTGATTTCATACTAGCATGCAATAAAGCAACAAGATTTTCATTATTTTCCCCATACTTGGTGCAACAAATAAAAATTTCAATTTTTTATTTTTGCTATACTATGAGTAAGTTACAAAGATGATTGCGTCAAAAAGGAGGAAGACATGTTATCAAATCGACAATTTAAAATTATGCAACAATTAGCAAATACAAATGAATACATTTCTTCTGCAGCGCTATCAGAATTATTTAAAGTTAGTAGCCGATCAATTAAGAATGATATGCAAACCATTCGTTTATTCTTAGAGTCAAATTATCCAAATACACATATACAATCCGTTCCTTCGAAAGGATATATTGTGATTTATGATTCAAAAGCAGAACAAGATGCATTTATAAACATCTGTAATGATTTACAAACTCTTTCTCATTATGAAGACGAACAACTTCTTCGCGTGAAGAAAATCATTCTCTTACTTTTTGATCACACCTATATTACAAAATGGAAAATCATTGACCGTCTATATATTTCAGAATCCACATTTTATTCAGATTTAAAGGAAGTTGAAGCTGTCTTAAGCAAATATGATTTGCATGTTGAACAAAAAAAGCAATTCGGTTATTACATTGTTGGTTTAGAAAAAGATATGCGCTTATGTTTAATTAAGGAAAACTTATATACATTAGAGGAACATGAGATAAACCAAGATCGAACGGTGAACATTCAAAACATTGCCAGAATATCAGAAATACTATCTAATATTTTATTAGAAAATGAATATCGAACATCCGATACATTACTTGAGAATCTTGTAGTTCATATTCTGATTACACTTAGTCGAATTCGTAGTGGTAACATGATTATGGAACCATCGAATTATCCCGACATTAAACAACTCAAAGAATATGCAATAGCAAAACAAATACTCGAAGCATTCATTGTAAGTAGTGAACACTTGCAAGCAGCACATTTGGAAAATGAAATCATCCATTTAACAACCAATTTACTTGGAAAGAGTGAGTATAATAAAAACACGTTAATTTCAAAAGAGACGAACGAGTTTATTCAATATACATTAGAGTGCATACTTGAAAAGTTTGCAGTTGATTTCACCAATGATGTCGACTTAAAAATATCTTTATCTATGCATTTAGTTCCTTTACTACATCGCATTCGTTATGGTATGCAACAAAAAAGTAAAATGGCTAGAGAAATTAAAGTATCTTTTCCTCTAGCCACAGATATCGCATCCTACTTTGCACATCTTTTACAAAATCATTACGACTTAGTTGTATCAGATGATGAAATCACCTTTTTATCTTTATATTTCAATTACAGTTTAGATAACTTGAAGGTTGGTGAAGATGCAAAGAATATCTTAATTATTACCACTTTACGTCAATCAGAAACAATTTTGATACGCCAAAAATTTATGCACTGGTTTAAAAATCAAATTCAAAATCTTGTCTTTATCCGTCCAAATGAAGCAGTTGAACATTTAATGGATTTCGATGCTATTTTTACTACTGATGACTTTGATGATGATGCATATAGTGGTGCAGTTGTAAAAATCAACTTATTTCCAAACGACGAAGATTATATTCGTATCAACCATGCACTTTACGGTTTTACAAGTGCAAATGCAGTACTAAGTAAGTTCAGAAACGAACTTGTCTATATTGGAAAAGCAAAAAGTAAAGATGAAGTACTTCAAAAGCTGTTTCACTTAGCAGAAAAAACATTTCATCTTGATGACTCTTTTCGACAATCGGTTATGGATCGTGAAAGTGTTGGAAACACATATTATGGTTCAAAAATCAGTATGCCTCACCCATTAGCACCAACAACTGATGAAACATTTGTAGCTATGGCACTACTTGAAAATGAAATCGAATGGGGGGAAAATCAAAACGTACAGATTATTTTTATGGTAAGTACCGAAAAGAACAATCCTAGAGCATTCCAATTTTGGCATTATTTATCATTATTTGTATCGAACGATACCTATGTAAAACAATTACTAGAAAACTTAACCTATCAAAACTTTATGCGCTTATTAAATGAAGCGATTGCATCAGAGTTCAAATAGGGTAGAGGGAAAGAAATATATTCTTTCGCCCCTCCCATTGCACCGTACGTACGGTTCTCGTATACGGCGCTACATATGTATTAATCAC
>NZ_SODD01000060.1 GCF_004365815.1 Breznakia blatticola | reverse complement strand
CTTCAAGTTATAATTCCGAAAATTCATCAATTGCAATTCCGATTTTTTATCACTTGGTTTTCCGTTTTTTCTTCAAGTTAATTTTACAATTTACAACTTCATTTTTTATTTCATTCAAATATAGAATTTCGCATTTTACTTTATGAACATCCCTCCAAATTCATTCAATTTGTTCAATTTTTTATATAACCTTTATGGTATAATTGTAGCATTACATAAGGGGGTGGCTAGAATATGGCAAACAATGAAGAAAACAAATCTTTGAGTATTGATTTGGTATTAGATGCACGTCGTGTGCTGAATGATGTGATTCGTAAAACTGACGTTATCGCTGCCACAAATATTCCAAGTCCAAATAACCTGTTTTTAAAAACAGAGAATTTACAATTAACGGGGAGTTTTAAAGTTCGTGGATCTTACTATAAGATTAGCAAACTTTCAGAAGCTGAGAAAGCAAAAGGAATTATTGCTTGTAGCGCAGGAAATCATGCACAAGGAGTTGCATTAGCAGCGCAAAAGAATAACATTCCTTGTATTATATGTATGCCAGATAGCGCACCTATTTCAAAAGTAGAAGCAACAAAAAGCTTTGGTGCACAAATTGTACTTGTAAAAGGTACATACGATGATGCATACAAAGAAGCAGTTCGTTTACATAAAGAACATGGATATACATTTATTCATCCATTTGATGATGTAGATGTTATTGCTGGACAAGGTACAATTGGTTTCGAAATTATAAACCAATTGGATAATGTCGATGCAGTTGTAGTTCCTATTGGTGGCGGTGGCCTTATTAGTGGTGTTGCCTACACAATTAAAACCTTACGCCCTGAAATCAAAGTGTATGGTGTACAAGCTGCTGGTGCTGCATGTATGTATGAAGCATGTAAACAAAATAGCATTATTGAACTTGACCAAGTAAGCACATTTGCCGATGGAATTGCAGTTATGCGAGCTGGTGAATTAACCTATGATTTAACAATGAAGTATGTAGATGAAATCATTACTGTTAGTGATGATGAAATCGCTGCTGCTATCTTAATGATGTTGGAAAAACAAAAACTACTTTCAGAAGGTGCTGGAGCAGTTGCAGTTGCTGCTGAAATGTTTGGTAAAATTCCAATGGAACACAAAAACGTGGTTTGTATTGTTAGCGGTGGAAACATCGATGTAAATATTCTATCTAGAGTTGTTACACGCGGACTCATCATGAGTGGACGTAAAACCGCGCTAACAATTGCACTTGTTGATAAACCTGGACAATTATTAGGTGTTAGTAAAATCATTAGCGATTGTGGTGGAAACGTTGTCGCTATCGATTATGATGCAGGAGATCCAGAAATGGACATTAACTCTTGTTTCTTAAAAATTACGATGGAAACCAAAAACCACGAACATATTGAAGAAATTAAAAAAGCCCTCATGAAGGAAGGCTTTGAAATCGTTAAAGAACGTACGTAAGGATGCAATGCATCCTTTTTTGTTTACTTGATTCGTTCTATTTCTTTTTTAAATAGATCATTAAGACTGCAATATCCGCTGGGTTTACCCCACTAATTCGGCTTGCTTGTCCAACGGTAATCGGTTTTACTTGATCTAGTTTTTGTCTAGCTTCTAATGATAGATTATCCACATGTTGGTAATCAATATCTACTGGAAGTTTTAATTTATCCATAGAAAGCATACGTTCTGCTTCTTTTTTTGCTTTTACGATATACCCTTCATACTTTACTTCAATTTCAACCGCTTCAAGTACATCAGGCGTATATGATACCCCTAGATATTCACACAATCTAGCTAGTTCCACTTTTGGACGTTTAAGTAAATCATATGCAGAAGTTCCATCATGCAATGCATCGTATCCAATTTCTACTAAGTATGTATTTACTTCACTTTTTGGTGTAAAGCGCGTTTCTTCTAATAATTGCTTTAATTCAACGATGTGTTGTTGTTTCAAAATAAAACGTTCATATCGATCTCGTGGAAGTAAACCAATCTCATGTCCATACCCACTTAAACGTGTATCTGCATTATCATGACGTAATAGTAATCGATATTCTGCACGACTTGTAAGTAAGCGATATGGTTCTTTTGTTCCTTTATTGGCAAGATCATCTATTAATACTCCAAGGTATGCTTCATCACGACGTAAAACAAATGGTTCTTTTCCATCAAGTTTACGTACTGCATTAATAGCAGCCATCAATCCTTGCCCTGCAGCTTCTTCATATCCACTAGTTCCATTGATTTGACCAGCAGTAAATAAGTTTTCTACAATCTTGCTTTCTAAACTTACTTTCATTTGTAAAGGATCAATTGCATCGTATTCAATTGCATATCCATATTTATCAATAATTGCATCTTCAAGTCCAGGAAGTGAATGAATCATCAAATCTTGAATATGTTCAGGCATTGATGTTGAAAAACCTTGTACATAGGTTGTGTCTAATTCTAAACTTTCAGGCTCTAAAAAGATTTGATGACGTTCTTTATCATGGAAACGTACAAGTTTATCTTCAATACTTGGACAGTATCTAGGCCCTACACCTTCTACCAACCCAGAATACATCGCACTCTCTTTTAAGTTACCATTGATAATCTCATGTGTAGATGGACTTGTATACGTTAAGTAACATAATACCTGTTTATCTAAATCTAAGATTTTTTTCGTATCATAACTAAATGCCACAAATCCATCCGTTCCTGGTTGTGGTTCTGTTTTTGTAAAATCAATGCTATTTGTTTTGACACGTGCCGGTGTTCCTGTTTTTAAACGAAACGTTTGTAAACCTAAGTCGCGTAATGATTGTGATAAAGCATTCGTTGTTGGTTCTTGATCTGGACCACTAGGCGTTGCGCTATGTCCAAGCAAGATCTTTCCACTCATGTATGTACCTGTTGTTAGTATTACAACTTTTGCATATACTTCTTCTCCATCAGCAAGTTTTACCCCAATTGCTTTTCCATCTTTCGTAAGTAAGGTTTCAATCATCGCTTCTCGTACAGTAAGATGTTTTTGATGTAAAACTTTATCTTGCATGTAACGACCATAGGCAAGTTTATCGCTTTGCACACGAAGACATCGAACACCTGGACCTTTGTTTGTATTTAACATTTTGAATTGGATCGCTGTTGCATCAGCAGCTTTCCCCATTTCTCCTCCAAGTGCATCAATCTCACGAACGACGATTCCTTTTGCAGGTCCACCAACAGAAGGGTTACATGGCATCTTCGCAATATTCTCTTTTGATAATGTAAATAAGATGGTTTCTTTTTGCATTCTAGCACTTGCTAAAGCAGCTTCAACACCTGCATGTCCACCACCTACAACTATAATATCTACCATGTCTACACCTCCTTGTGAAATCTTTCCTATAATATACCAATTGTGTCAATACTTCAACTATTTGCGCCTGTTTTATACTTGCGAATTCCACGTATACATATCGTTATAACACCATAAGTAAAAACCTATGCAAAGGTGAGTGATTTGCATTTTATAGTAAAATGCAATATAATACCAAAAGTTAGCGCATATTTGCTAACGGAAAGATATATTTCGAATAGCTAAAAATCAAATATCGAGATTTCGAAAAAGGAGAGTATACTATTATGAAAAGAAACGTTGAGAAACCCACCTCCCGTTTGGGAGATAAAGTAAAGATTCTTGTTGCACGTGGGACGCAACTTCTTAACAATTCAAAAACTAGATTGAGTAACGTATGTACTCAAATCATTAGAACAGCAAAACACTTGTTATCTACTTCTGTAACTAAGGTGATGCAAGTCTTATGCAAAACAACAAACTTCATTCATGTTGAATTCGACCGCATGAATGGTCGTACATTAGGTCGTCATATATTAATCTACGTCAAAGGCGTAGAAGTTACACTACCACGTACGGTAGCAGTCATAACTGTTTGTTCATTACTTGTTTATACAAGTGGAACACAAATCCAAAAAGCACCTACAGTTATGCGTAAAAATGTGGTTGCAGAAAACTTTAGAGGTATTGAATCACAACAAAGCCCAACAAGCTTTGCCATTCAAGCTGAAGTTACACAAGGTGCAAAAGCTATTGAAATTCAAAAAGCAGAGGAAGCAAAACGTTTAAAAGAAGCTGAAGAACTTCGTCGCCAACAAGAAGAAGCAGCTCGCTTAGCTTATGAAGCACAACTTGCAGCAGAAGAAAGCAAGTATAACGTAAGCGGTACTTGTTCCCTTAGCGCAGATAACATATCATTTATGGATTATCGAATGATTCGTGTTGGTAGTCTTCAATACAATTATTTGACTTCATATATGAACGTATCATCAGATGGACTTTTACGCACAGATGACGGTTTTATCGCTGTTGCCTTAGGTTCATACTATGGTCCAATTGGTTCTAAATACCGTTTCACTACATCGACTGGACAAACATTCAAAGTAATGAAGATTGATGAAAAAAGTGACAACCATACAACTGGTGGTTGTATTGATAGTACAAACTCTATGATTGAGTTTATTATTGATACGCCAAATATTAATGGTGCAGTAAAGATGAGTGGTACTTTTACATCACTTGCTGAATTTAGTGGAACCATTGTACAAACAGAATACTATAACGAATAATATATCTAAAAAAGACATCAAGCGATGTCTTTTTTAATTCAAATCCATTAATTTTGCAGTGATACCCTCAATTTCATTAAAGGCAGTCATCATATCATCAATTTCAGCTTTTGTTCCACAAGCTTGGATGATGATCAATCCATCATTTGAGCAATATTTTTCATCTGTTTCATGTAACCCCAAACGCGTTTTAATGTTACATCCAGATTTCGTGAGCACTTCTTGTAATTTTACTGCATTATGTACTCTTGATGCTAAACGTAGTCCAATTATGTAATAACAATCCATTTCTTAACTCCTCCTTATATATCTCAAATATATCACACAAGAAGTTAGAAATACATGAATACAAATGGAATTGTTAGAACTGTTAGATTCATTATCTATTTCATTTCAATTGAAATCGGATTACTATCATTTTTTAATTATCATTTATCTTATGAAACATGAGTCATGTCGAAAAAATTTATGTTTTGGAGTATATATAATCAAAACCTTCACCTTTTGCCTCTACTGCGTTTGTAGTTACAATAAAAGCATGATTATCTATTTCATCAACTAATTGGATCAACTTTGTATATTGATCAGCTTTCACTACACAATAAATCACTGTTTTGGATTCTCCTGTGTATCCGCCATTGACGGTTTCAATTGTAGTTCCGCGATGTATTTCTTTATGTATTTGCGCATTGATTATTTCATGTTTATCAGAAATTATTTTTACCGCCTTTTGATGAGTATCAAAATTAAGTACTTTATTAACCATAAACGATGTAGATAGTATCGCAATGTATCCAATCAATACAGATGCAATCCCACATGTAAAAAAACCTAATAATGCAACACACGTATCAAGCAACAACACTGCATGACTAATCTTTATATGAAACAGCTTATTTAAAATTAACGAGAATACATCCATTCCACCAGTACTCGCACCACAACGCATAACTATTCCTAATCCTATACCACAGATCATGCCTCCATACAATGAAGCAACAGCCTCGTCAACTGCAATAAATGGCATCCATGGTTTAATGATCATTAGTAATATTGGATATACAATTGAAGATACAACCGTTTTTAATGCAAATTGCTTTCCTAGTATGATTACACCAAGTACAAACGCTGTAAGGATACATCCATTAATAATATATTCCTTTTCAACATTAAATATAGATTCGCTTGCTACTGCAAACCCTGTAATTCCACCTGATAATATATTGTGTGGCAACAAAAATGCAGTCACCCCTATTACAAGTACGAAATTACCTACAATGATCCATAGAGTATTTACTATATTTTTTCTCATTATATATGAAAAGAAAAAGGAATGATTCCTTTTTCTATCCTTGTCTTGATGTATATAGTTCTTCTGCTTCTTTTAAAACTGAAGCACCATTCATTCTTCCATAGTCTACAGGTTTGATCATTGCTACTGGTGTTGTTGCATCATATTTTTCTTTAATTTCATCAAAGGCAAATGCCACTTGTGGGCCAAGCAATAAAACATCAAACTCACCAACATATTTATCGACTGATGCTGTATCTACAGCCCAAATCTTATAGTCTTTTTCTTGTTTTTTTGCCTCTTCACGCATTCGTTCTACCAACATTCCTGTAGACATCCCTAATGCACATGCTAACATAATTCTCATTTTTCTTCCTCCTTTTCATGTAGAAGCATTTGTGTAAATGTTTCTATTGTTTCTTTTAAGTGAATCATTTGGTTTTTTTCGTTGATTTTCTCACGAATTTCTTCAGGAATTACATCTATACCATGATATCCACCAACAATAGCTCCAAGCATAGATGCAATTGTATCTGTATCACCACCTGCATTTACTGCTAGATACATAGACTTTTCAAAATCACCATCTGTATATGCTAAAATTGCAAATACCGCTGGTATTGATTCATTGACTAAAATACCTGTTCCAATATCATTATTTAATATGGAGAATAGCTCATCATCCGTGGTACACTTTCTTGCTACCATAACAGCATACTGTATTCGATTTTCAATTCGCGGTCCAAATGTGACATATCCTTCATTACTTACTTCATTCCAGGCTTTTGTTGCTCCTTGTATTGCTTCATGAATTATACTATCTATCGTAGTTTCTTTTTGTGCTTGTGCAATTGCACAGGCAATTGCTGCTGCTGCTGAAACTGCTGATGCATTATAATGTGTTGGCCAGCATAAGTCTTTTGTATATTGAATGACTCTACTTACATCATGTTTAGCAAGCAAAGCAATTGGTGTTACTTTCATCGCTCCACCATTTGTGTTTTTTCCTTGGAAGTGAAACAACTTATCTCTCTCCTCTATAACACTACCTTTTTTCAATCGTTCAATTGCTGCTTTTGTATTTGATCCAGCATATCGTTTAAATACATTTTCATCTTCAGACCAAGCAAGGATAGCTTTCAAAGCAATATCACGATGAAAGTATCCTTCTTCATTTATAATTTCTTGCATAACATAGCAACTAGAACCAAAATCATCTGTTACACAACCTGATTCAATATCTTTAGTTATTACACTAATTGATTTTTCATACGTACGTAGTCCATTTGGAAAATGATGTATGATTTCTTCGTGTGTGCAAAACTCAGTAATCGCACCTAAAGAATCACCATAAGCTGCTCCATATAATGCACCAAGTATTTTCTTACGCTTCATCTGTATATATTCCTGATTCTCTTTCTGATTTATCTTGAATCTTTAAGAAGAAGTACCAGATAGCAACCAAGATTGGAACACACAACAATTGAATGACCCCAGTTAATATATCATTTGATCCTAAAATACCATTAAGTCCTAATGGAATTGTAATTGGTAAATCTATTCCTGTACTAAATGGTACAATACCTGAAACAGTTACAAGATATCCAACCGTTCCACTAATTAGTGGAGTTAAAATCATTGGGATAAGCATAAATGGATTTAATACTAAAGGCAATCCAAACATCAACGGTTCATAAATATTGAAGAATCCCGGTACTGCGGAAATCTTCATTACTTCTCCCCAGTCTTTACGTTTCTTTCTATATAACCAAAGCGCAATTAGTAGTGGAATTGAAATCCATCCACCAAACCAAATCCAAGTATTCACAAATCCTGATGAAATTAAGTTTGGTAACGCTTTTCCTGCAGCTAGTGCAGCAATATTTTCTGCTGCAGCTGGTTTCCAAAATGGTGAGAAGATACTGCTCACTAATGTTTGACCATGCAATCCAAAGAACCAGAAAATATTATTTAATACACCTGCGATAATCGCTGCTATTGGACTATTTCCTAATACAGATAATGGTTGTTGAAGCATTGTAAATAAGAATGCACCAATTGTTCCATAAGATGTTTGTTTAAATACTGCACAAATAATTAGTGCAAACACCATACATAATGTTGCTGGTATGAATGATGTAAATGAATCCTGAATTGATGCTGGCACACTACTAGGTAAATTAATCGTTAATTTATGATTAACTGCCCATCGATATAATTCAGTAATTACAAATGCCATAATCATTGCCGTAAAAATTGCAGATGATCCAAGTTGTGAATGTGATAATGCTCCTTCTACCACTTCTCCACTCTCTGTGATGATTGATGTTGGAATTGTAATTAACATACTTACTAATGCGGTCATTGCACAGTGAATGCGATTAATTCCATAAGTTTTTGCCAAACTGTACGAAATCCCAACAACCACAAATAGTGAATAAATACTATTTGAATACACCGAAGATGGTGCGACAAATGTATTAATCATTGTAAAGTTGAAGCAGATAATATATCCGATAAAAACGGCATACTTGCTAACGCAGTTAAAATTGATCCGGTCATTGTGAACGGTAAAGCTAACATAAACCCATCACGCATTGCTTTAATATAATTATTCTTATTCATTTTATTCGCAATAGGCATTAGAATTTTCTGTAATGTTGTAACAAATTTATTCATGTTTATCTCCTATTCTCTCTCTTTATATACACGTAATCTATCCCTTATTTTTTTAATTCATATATTTCTTTATACAAATGAATCATTTCTTTTGCTTGATCCATTGTCAGTAACGCCATGTTTAAATGATCTTGTGCATGTACCATAATTAAGGTTACTTCACACTTCTCTCCTCTAGCTTCTCCTTGAATCAAATCCGTTTGAATTTGATGTGCTTCTGTCAGAGATTCTTGTGCATTTTTTACATGTTCTAGTGCTTCATCAAATTTACCTTCTCTTGCATTTCGTATCGCTATCATTGATTCAGATTTTGAATTTCCTGCAGCTAAGATAAGTTGAAATGACACTTCATAAACCTCATCCATATTATTCACTCCTCATTTCTTCTTCTATTTGATTAAAACAATTTGCCAATGTTTGATAATCTCTTGTTTGGATCATCTTTTGTATATAGGCAGGATTTAGTAATAACCTAGAAATCATAGTTGAAAAAGCTTCCATGTTTTCATCTCGATCTTTCTTCATTGACATCATAAAGATGAATTGTACTTCGACTGATTCCCAAATTATTGGTTCATCCAAAATAGCAATACAGACAAATGTTTCATCACCAATCACTTCACAAGGATGTGGAATTGCGACAAGATTTCCAAACGCTGTTACTGCCATGCTTTCTCTTTTCATAACTAAATCATAAAAATTATTCGGTATCGTTTTTACTTCTTTAATTCTATCTACCATTTTTCTAATGACTTCTTCTTTAGTTGATGCCGATAAATGACTGATAAACAATCGCGAATCAAACTTCTCACTAAATGAGAATGTCGTCTTGCCACTTAAGAAGTTCTTTAGTGCTTTTACATCTCCTTCATCTAAGAAAAACTGCACTTCCAAAATAGGTTTAGGTACACTAAACGGAATTGGAACAGTTGTAATTACATAATCCACGCGATCAAAATCAAAATACTTTAATTGACCAACATCACACGCCTCAATTCGATTTAAGTAGGCTCCAACTTCTTCTTTAAAGCGATACACCAACAAAGATGAACTCCCTCGACCTGTTGCACATACAATCACAATGTTTTTCTTTGCGATCGTACTTCTATTTCTTTCTAGAGCAAGATTGAAATGTAAAGCGATGTAGCTAATTTCATCTTCATAAATATCTTTTTTATAGTGTTTTTTTAGGACACCACATGCTGATGTTGCTAACATATAGGCTAATGTATATCTTTGTTTTATTTCTCCCAATAATGGATTTCTTAAAAACATATCGTGTTTTAAGCGTATATCCATAGGGACTAAATGTAATGCTAAACTCATTCGCAACTCAAAATCATTAGTAAAATCGATATTATAACTGCTTTTCACTTCAGAAAGAATGTGTTTTACAATTCCATCAATTTTTGAAGTAATCACAAAATTCTCTTCCCCTGGTTTTATTTCAATAAACTGTTTTCCCGAGAAATGAATTGCTAAATAACCGACTTCTGAATCTGGTATTTCTATATCAAATACTTGTTCTAACTCACTAACTACATTCACAGCTAATAGATATTCTTCACTATTTTTCATATCTTTTAACTGTTCTATATTCATCGGGACATAGTGCCCTTCCTTAATTCGTATCATTGCGATATAAATGTGAATCAGTAGATTATGATATGTCACATCACTAATTCGTATATTTGATTCATTTAGGCTTAATTCAACCAGTGCATACCAAGTCTCGATAAATCACTGATAAGTACTGAATAATTTATGTGTCTTTAAAGCATTTCTTGTGATGGT
>NZ_SODD01000059.1 GCF_004365815.1 Breznakia blatticola | reverse complement strand
CCATCACAAGAAATGCTTTAAAGACACATAAATTATTCAGTACTTATCAGTGATTTATCGAGACTTGGTATGCACTGGTTGAATTAAGCCTTTTTATTATTCTTTCGTTTTCAGTACTTTCTTGGCTGATAATGCTGCTACAGAAACTAGTGAAATTGCAAGTAATGCATAGTAGTAACTCATATTTGTGTAATCTGCAGTATCAGGTGCTTTACTTGTTACTGCGATACTTGGAGCTTTTATTGGTTGCTCCTTAGGTTCTTGTTTTGGTTCTTCTTTTGGATCTTCTTTTGGATCTTCTTTCGGTTCCTCTTTTGGTTCTTCTTTAGGCTCCTCTTTTGGATCTTCGACTGGTGTTAATTCCGTCATGATAAACTTATGTGTATTACGTAAACCGGCATGACCTTTGTAGTCAGGGATGAATTGTGAAGGTCCATGGAATCCACCACCGCAGTTCATTCCTGTTTCAATTGAGAATGGATCAACAACACGGTAATAGTAATTTAGTTCCTCTAATGTATCTTGTTTTAACACAAACGTATTTTCATCAAGAATTTCCCATTTACTATCTTCAGGTAATAGCACACGTTCCATATCTATATTATCTACTTTCACTGTGTACATACCATCTGCTTTTTTAGCAGTTAATGCAATTTTATTTGTATTTACATACATTCCTGGTGTTCCATCTGTAACATCTTCTGCCAAGAATAAGAAGTCATACATCAGTGGATAATCATAATATGCAGCACTGTAGTCATGGTAATCTACGCGAGTACTTGCAGCTTCAGAAACATTTAAGTAACTGAACTTATTTCCACCAACAAGTAACCACTCAAGATTATGCGCATTTGCTAATAATTCACTATCTGATACATTTGTGTTAATTAAATCAAATGTATACAGATTTTCAACATCAATGTTTAAATTTGCAATAGGTGCATTTACAATCATTAATTCTTCTGCATGTAGTTTTCCTTCAATATTTACTAAGTTTGGCATATCTTTCAATACAAAACGTAAGTGTTGAATTCCTTCATTAACTTTTAATGTTGATGCATCAGAACGAACTACAAATAAATCTTTCAAACCTAGAACTTGGCTTGCATCAAGTGTAGCTGCTTTTGATCCACGAATCGTTAATTCAATTTTATTTCCTGGATCTTCTGTAACTTGAATTGTATGTAAATTTGGTGCTTCAAATAGAATTACCTCAATTGGGTATCCTAAATATAATGGCGTTCCATCTGGATTATATCCAGCCCAGAATGAATTCGTGCTTTGTAATCCTGTAAGATCCATTACTGTACCTTGGTAGTCATAAATCTCTAATTTTTTAATTTTAGTAAAGTGTTCGATTCCAGTAAAGTCATTTACAGGATACACACTATAATCGATAGATAGGTATTCTGTTGCTAAATCGTGTTGACCTAATGTTGTACGTCCATTAAACTCATCGATTACATAATTTCTAAATGCTTCATCTGGAAATGTAGTTTGATCAACTACGATTTCATTTTGTTGTATTTGGGTTCCTACCTCAGTTGGCTCGTCTTGGACAAATCCAGTCATCAACGTAAAAACCATTAAAGCGGCTAAAATCTTTTTCATATACTTCCTCTCCTTATAGTCATATATTTCTATTCTCTTCGTATAAGCACACACACGATTTATTACACACAATAAAGTAACTGATGCTTTCTAAAATAACAATCCTCCTTTCGGTTAATTTAGAAGACAAATTTCCTATATATAACGTATATGAGAAGAATAACATTGAACTTTATTTCTGTCTTTAGTTTTGACAATTATTCTAAAATCAAGTATATTCATGACATTTTTGTGGACGTTCATTACATTTTTATACGATATAATTTATATTCAATTATAATTATATATAACTATATGTTTAGGTTTAAGAATTTAAATACGAAACATTCTCTTACTCTATCTATTTTTAAGTATTTAATACTTTTCCTGAACCAACTTCCTAATTATTAGCTTTTTTCTAAAATATTCATTTTTTTTAAAAAAAGTGAACATTTTTTGGTTTCAATGCATCTTATATATAGAAAGACAAATCTTCTTAACACGTCTTTCTGGGAGGTTTGCCTAATTTCCTTTCTCCTTATAAACACACACAAACACACAAACAAAACAAACACACGGAAAAAAATTAGGCTGGTAGTTGTGTATTTCTACCATTATACTTTACCTAGTTCCTGTTGTACGCAGGACTAGACTCAAATTCAGGAGTAAGCAATCTATTGTTTACTCCTTTTTTTTGCAAAAAAAGCACCTCATTTTACTGGAGTGCTTGGCTATTAACTATTTTGTGTTTATTCTTTTTTTCATAAGTAAGAAGGCAATGATAGATCCTATTGTCATAAGTCCTAAAATCCCGCTTACGCCAAACATAACTGGCAACATAGAAGACTTGTTTGCAAGTTCCTTATATTCTTCCATCGTAATTGCAGCAGTGTTATTGTAAAGTTGCAATGTATCTTCAGAAGCTTCAAATTGATATAAGCCTGATACTCCTTTATCATTCATCAAATAAACTAAAGCATAGTCTTTTAGTTTTTGATCCTTGAATTTCCATCCATCAAAGTTTTGTTTATCAATTTGCACTGTTGCTTTTGTGACATCAATTTCTTTTGTGTAATCCACTTGTGGAGTAACAATAGCATAACTTCTTCCTTTTAATGAAACAGGAATGTATATAGAAATAATTTCTTTTGTTTTTTCATCATAAATATAGAAATTGCGTTTACCTTGTTCATTTACCATGTAAACAAGTGTGATTCCCATTTTCTCACTTTTACGAACTTCAACATCTTTACCATCTATTTTAATAGTTGCATCATCGAAACCTGGAGTCAATGGTGCAGACATCAATTGTAGTATTCCAAATTTACCTTTCCCGATATCGCTATTCTCTAAAAAGACTGTAGGTGCCTTCTCAACTGTAACCTTGATTGTATATACTTGCTTATTGCCTTCTTCATCAGAGGTAACAACTTCAATAGTATTGTCACCTTCTTTGATTGCATGTTTTCCTGTACCAGATACGGTTGCTTTTCCATCCGTTGCTCTTGCATCGACAGTTATCTGTTTTTTATCGCTTGTTAATTCGACATTATATCCAGTTGTGCTTGGATCAAATGCTGGACTTAACGTCCCAGGTGATACACTTAATGTAGATAGTGTAAGTGTTGTCTTTGGTTTTGTTTCTTCAGGTTTAGTTGGTGTCTCAGTCCCAGTATTTCCTGAATTTCCTGAATTTCCTGGTGTTTCTGGATTTTGGTTTACTGCATTTACAACATTCACAGATCCTGACCATCCATAGTTTGCATCTACTCCTGTATCATAACTTGCTAATACTCCTGAAACACTTACTGTTGAAGTTCCAACAGCTACTGGAGTCACAGTGAATGATACACTACCACCATCAACCCATATTTGTCCAGCTGGTGATACACTTCCATTACTTGCCGAAGCAGATACATATCCTGCGGCATTAGGAGCACTTACAGTTACTGTATACGACTGTCCTAAGACAATTGTATTTCCACTCAACCAAGAAGAAGCATTTTTACTAACTGGGTTGGGATTTGGTTTTCCTATAAATCCAACACTCATAATAACCATAAGTGCGAGGATTACTATTTTACTTAATTTTGACTTCATCGAATTCCTCATTATTTTCCTAAGATTTTGTTACGTACTTGTACATAATCTGCTGGCGTTATTTTACCATCTTTATTCATATCTGCTGCAGTTAATCCTTTACCAGATAATTTGTTTTTTCCCATGATGTGATTACGTATCAATACATAATCAGCTGGTGTAATCTTACCATCACCATTTACATCACCCCGAGCGTATTCGCTTTCAATTGGTGGAGTTGGGTCCGGATCAGGTTTGGATTCTCCTCCAGTAGAACCACTTCCATTCACTAAGACATCAAATGTACTTTCGTGAATGTATAAGTAATACTTACTAAAGTCATAGTTTCCAACATCTTGAGTTATTGCACTACGATTTGCATTCAGAGTTGGATCACTTTGAATTTTGTACCATACTGTTGACCCATTTGCTGCACTACCTTTAGTCTTTTCCATAACGACAAATGGGAAATGTGCAACTTGTCTTGTTTGGTATACAGCAGTTGAACTAGTTGAAGCATTTTGTCTTAGGTTTGCATTTGTAATATCAGATTTTACTGCTAGTGTATATTTACCGCTATCTTTTTGTCCACTATTGGCTTTATCAATTTGCCAAGCAACTGCTGCTGCTTTCTCGCCCCAATATGGATCTGATGCGTATTTCACATTCATACCGCTGGCTTTATCACCTAAATGTCCACCAAAATAGCGTCCACCATAATCTTTAGGATCTAAATATCCTTCTGATACAAACACCTTTGCATGATAGTAAATACTATATGCTGGTGAAGAATATCCATTTGAACTTCCTGACGGGTCAGAATCATATGCTGCATGCCCAAACAAATTATTCTTTTGTTTAGCAATTGCACTATCTCCCCAAGCACTTTCATTGGCTGCAACTCCAACCATAAGTAAGGCGTTTGAACCATAACTATTTTGATTTGAAATAAAATTTGAACCTTGGCTGCGCATCTTTGAACTGCTTGACGATTTCGTATTCACAAAACTGTCTATTTGTGCGGCAGTAATATTTGTTTTTGAACGATGCGATAAATATTGATAATAGTTATAATATGCACTATAACCAGCTTTTGTGTTAATTGAGTTTGTGCGAACACCCGCTTTATAATCATCAATCATCTTATGATACGATTCATAAAAGTGGTGTCCATCATAACTATAATAAATACCACCTTCATTCATATATGGTTGCTTTGGACCTACATCTGTAGTCATTGCATAATAATTAGTAGAAATATCATTTGTAGCGTAGTGTACGATTCTACCATTTGCAATTTTATAGAAATTTACTGATTTCACTTGTGATGAATTATCATAATTAAGAACTGTTACATCACCTTCTGCAACCCATCCAACAACACCAGCTTGCATGAACTTAACTTTTCCGTTTGCTCTACCAAGAAATGCACCATCTGCAGCATAATATCCATTCGTGTATCCACTTAGATTTGATCCATCGATTGTATATAATGTGTTCACTCCAGCACTTGACTTAGTCTTAAAGTTTACAACCCCATAGCTAGGATCTACAACTCTAGTCATGTTTAGGGTTCTAGCCATAGTACCTATTTCATTGGAGTTTTCCTCTTGTGTTTTCTCTTCAAGTGACGTGACGTCCATCTCTACGATGTTTCCATTTTCATCCATCGTCGTAAAAACATGTTCTTCAGGTAATGTATCGCCCACCTCAAAACCATCATTCTCATCTATTGCTTCTTCATTACGGTTTGACATGGTAAAACCTGCTACGATACATAGCGAAAACGAAAGAAGTGTAATTCCTAACAATCTAGTAATTTTATATTTCATACAACTACCTCTACGCATAATAATACATAATAAGTATAACAAAAAAATGAGTACTCTGCATAAAAGTTACTCATTTTCGTAAATCCATTAACTTGTTTCTATTCTTTTCAACCAAACAATTTCATAAGATAAAATGACTATTAACGATTCTATTCGCAATCAATCTTTTGAGAATTGATTGCATAACAAAGTTATTGTACGTTCAAGTGCGTTTTTAAACGAATACTTTGGTCTCCAACCTAATTGTTGAATTTTAAACGTATTCATCGCATATTTTTCATCATGAGCCTTTCTATCTTCAACAAATTTAAGAAGACTGTCTTGTTTATTCATTTTATTTAAAATGAGCATCGCCAACTTTATATTTGATATAGGATTTTGTGCACTAACATTATAAATATTTCCTGCGACTCCACTTTGTATAATTAGATCAACTGCAGAACTATGATCATCAACATAAATCCAATCTCTCACATTCGTTCCATATCCGTATATTGGGATAGGTTTATTTCTGATTGCATTATTGATAATTTTTGGGATTAATTTCTCTTCATTTTGATTTGGTCCCATATTGTTTGCACTTCGTGAAATTGTTACAGATAATCCAAAAGTTTTATAATATGAAAGACAAATTAAGTCAGCACTAGCTTTACTTGCACTGTATGGATTATTTGGATTTAATGTATCTACTTCACTAAATGAACCAGTACTTTCAATATCAACATCTCCATACACCTCATCTGTTGATATTTGATGGTATTTCTTCACATTGAAAATCCTACAATATTCCAGTAAGTTTGATGTTCCAATAATATTCGTATAGAAAAAACTTTCTGGATTTTCAATACTGTTGTCAACATGTGATTCAGCAGCGAAATTAACAACACAATCAATTTGATATTTTTGAAATATTTCTTTTAGTAAATCCTTATTACAAATGTCACCTTTTATAAAAATATAATTATCTAATGATTCTACACTTTTTAAGTATTCTTTATTTGATGCATACGTTAATTTATCGACATTAATAAATATATCTGAAGGATACTTATCAATCATATAGAGCAAGAAATTAGAACCCATAAATCCTGCTCCACCAGTAATTAAATAAATCACAGTTTACCTCCATTGCATAAAAAGTATTATATATTATTCTTTTGTTTCAATTTCTTTTGTTACTAATGCAACGAATTCTTCTTGTGATACAGTTGTTGTTTTTTGTTCACCATAACGACGGAAACTAATTGTTTTTTCATCACGTTCAGTATCTCCTAAAATCAACATAAATGGTGATTTCTTCATTTGGTTCTCACGGATTCTGTATCCTAGTTTTTCTTCGCGTGCATCTAAGTCAACACGAATCCCTTGTGCTTTTAATAATTCTACTACTTCATTTGCATAGTCTAAATGGTATTCGTTCTTAACTGGTAAGACTGCTACTTGAACAGGTGCTAGCCAAGTTGGGAATGCTCCTGCATAGTGTTCAATCAGAATTCCAATGAAACGTTCAATTGACCCAAAGATCGCACGGTGTAACATAACTGGACGTTTCTTTGTTCCATCTGCATCAACATATGTTAAATCAAAACGTTCAGGTAAGTTTGCATCAAGTTGAATCGTACCACATTGCCAGCTTCTTCCCAGTGAATCACGAATGTGGAAGTCTAGTTTTGGACCATAGAATGCTCCATCACCTGGGTTAAGCTTCCATTCTTTTCCACTTGCTTCAATTGCTTTTTGTAGGATTGCTTCACTTTTATCCCATGACTCAATTGTTCCAATGTATTTATCTTCTGGACGAGTACTTAGTTCAATACGGTAATCCAGTTTAAATGTTGAATAAATCTTGTCAATTAATTTTAATAAACGTAAGATTTCACTTTCGATTTGATCTTCACGCATAAAGATATGTGCATCATCTTGTGTGAATGTACGTACACGGAATAAACCATTTAAAGCTCCACTAGCTTCATGACGGTGAACTTGTCCTAGCTCTCCTGAGCGAATTGGAAGATCTTTATATGAATGCAATCCATTTTTATATACTAGCATTCCACCTGGACAGTTCATTGGTTTAATTGCATATACACGGTCATCTACATCACAAGTATACATATTGTCTTGATAGTTTGCCCAGTGTCCACTTAGTTCCCATAATTCTTTTGACATCATAATTGGTGTCTTAATAAATGAGTAATCATCTTTATGCACTTCATACCAGAATTCTTCTAGTAAGTTACGAATAATCATTCCATTTGGTAAGAAAAATGGCATACCAGGTGCGTACTCACTCATCATAAAGATATCTAACTCACGACCTAATTTCTTGTGGTCACGACGTTTTGCTTCTTCAAGTAAGTTTAAGTATGCTTCCAAATCTTCTTTTGTTTCAAAACATACTCCATAGATACGTTGTAATACTTTATTGTTTTTGTCACCTTTCCAGTATGCACCAGAGTGTTTCATTAACTTAAAGTTTTTTACTTCTTTTACAGTATCTACATGAGGTCCACGACAAAGATCCACAAAGTCTCCTTGACGATATACAGTAATTGTTCCATCTTCTAGATCATTAATTAAATCAAGTTTGTATTCGTCATCTTTAAACATTTCAATAGCTTCTGCTTTTGAAATTTCTTCTCTGGCAATACGTTTCCCGTCTTTAATAATCTTTTTCATTTCTTTTTCGATTTTAGGAATATCTTCATCACGAATTACATCTTCTCCTAAATCGATATCATAGTAAAATCCTTCTTCTACTACTGGTCCTACCCAAAATTTAGCTTGTGGGTAAAGGTGTTTTACTGCTTGCGCTAATACGTGAGCAGCTGAATGATTTAATCGGTTTAATCGTTCATCATTTAAAAAATCCATGTTCATAATCGTTATCTCCTTATAAAAAAAGCATCCATCCCAAAGGACGAATGCATCGTGTTACCACCTTAATTCGTGTAATAATCTATTACACCTCAAACCTCTTAACGCGAGTGACGGAACATCTTTCGAGTTCAACTCCAAGGTAGTAAATCAAACATCTCTCATAAAGCTTTCACCAACCGCTTTACTCTCTACATCAATTTGCATGATTGTTGTCCTTTTCATAGTTGTTATGTACTTTATACACTAACTTTTTGTTGATGTCAATATAATTACTTTTTTTGAAATTAAAGTATACTACTCAAACATTACATTTTGATCAACAGCTGTATTTATTCCAGGAATGTACCCAGCAGATGTATATTGCCACATCATATATGGTTTTCTATAACTCAATGAATAAGCCATACCATCATTGTATCCGTAATTAGCAATCCAACGTTTATATTTATCAAAAGTGCTACCTGTTAATTTGTTCTCAAAGTAATTTTGATTTGCGTAAACACCTAAACTATAACTTCCAAACGATTTTAGTTCTTGATCAGCTTGTCCCATAAATTTCTTTAATAGTTCCTCATAAAACTGGCTAGATTTATCTCCAACATAACTTGTATACTCTAAATCATAATAAATACCAAGTTTCGGTTTAGCATTGACAGACCTTAACGTTTGAAATAAATATTTTGCTTCACCTATTCCATCTTCTATTGTTCTAGCATAACTAAAATGATAAACACCATATGGTATCTGAAGTCTCTCTAGTTCCCTAACATTTCTGGCAAGTTGTGCATCTACCTGTGAATTATCATTTGCATATCCATATGACGCTCTAAGGATTACTCCATCAACTCCATAATTTTTTACTCGATCCCAGTCAATTATTGCTTGATGAGCAGAGACATCTATTACAAGTTTTCGACCGACTTCTCCATTATAGTTCTTTACAACCTGACCACCCACATTATAAAGTTGCTTACTACCATTTGAAACATGCCAGCCTAGATTTGTTGTTAATATTCCTCTTTCGTTGAATTCGCATTGTATTCCATTAATAAATTGACTTCCTACTAACATATGGCCTTGACTATCGAAATAATGCCATCCCTCTTCATTTTTAAACCAACCTGTATGCATAACTCCGTCTTCAAATAAATACCATACATTTCCTAGTTGAGCCCAGCCACTTGTCATATGACCTTGATTGTTGAAATAATGAGTACCTAAATTAGTCTTCCACCATCCAGTAACCATAATACCATTATTTTGGAATAAATAGGTCTTGTTATTTATTGTACTCCACCCTTTATACATATGGCCTTGATTATTGAAAAAACGTACTCCATCATTCGCAAAATACCAACCAGTCGTTATTACTCCATTATTTTTGAATATATATGTATTACCATTTACGTCTACATAACCTTTCAGCATGTGTCCTTCTTGATTAAAATAGTGCCATCCTTCACTGTTTTCATACCAACCAGTTGTAATTATTCCTCTTGAAGAGAACAGGTATTGTTTTTCATTTATTACTTGCCACCCCGTCTGCATATGGCCTTCTTGATTAAAATAGTGCCATCCTTCGTTGTTTTTATACCATCCAGTCGTAATTATTCCACGCCCATTAAAGTAATACCATTTTCCATTTATAAATTGCCAATTCGTAACCATTTGACCATTCTTTTGAAAATAATGCCATCCTTCGTTATTCTTATACCATCCTGTATATATTTTACCATCGCGTTTTAAATACCATTTTCCATTTATATAAGACCAACTTTCTGTTGCACTCATTCTAACTCCAGTTGTTAATTTTTGTTTATTAATTGTATCTTGTGTAGATAAGTTTGAAACCTTACGTAGCACCTTTTCATTGTTTATCAATTCAACACTCTCCAATAGACATCCAAACATAACAATACATACGCATACATTAATAGCTATTTTTTTAAGGCTTAATTCAACCGATGCGCACCTAACTTAGATTGTTACATGTATGATGATACATTGAAATGTAAGATTACCATATAAAAATAAGGAAGGT
>NZ_SODD01000058.1 GCF_004365815.1 Breznakia blatticola | reverse complement strand
AACACAACTTTTAGAAGACAACAAAAAAACCAAGCAAAATTCACTTCATCGATGAATTTTGCTTGGTTAATGGATTCTTAACTTAATGACATTAAAATAAAGTGAGACTTTTTTGTTTTTTACATGTCTTATGTTTGGGTTAACTTAATCCCGTTATAAATAAAGCGTAATTTTGTGTGATAAAACTACATGTTTCTGAAAGGGGGATATAGTGGAGGAAGTTTATAACTTAGTGTCAATTGACATCATAGAAAAAGCAGTCTCAGGAGATACGGATGCATTCTCCGAAATTTATAGAGCATACTACAATAAGGTATATTTTATCGCAACACATTTCTTTAGAGATGAGCAGGTGGCTAGTGATGTCTTACAAGAGGTTTTTATCAAAGTGTACAAGAAGTTGAGAAATTTAAACGATCCCAAGTACTTTCACGCTTGGATTCAACGAATCGTTTACAATGAGTGCTTAAACTATGCACGGAAGGAGAAAAAATATACTACGTTAGAGGATGGATACGCAGTGGATAATTTCGAGGATGTAAAACAAGATGATATTTCAACGATTATTGAAAACAAGCAAGTGATGAATGCCATCATGGATTCACTAAACTCGATGAGTATACCACTAAAGAGTGTCGGAATTTTACGATATTATGAAGAACTTCCGTTAGAGGAAATTTCAAAAATCTTAAATATTCCTAGAGGCACTGTAAGTTCAAGATTGAACAAAATTAAAAAAACATTACGAGTTGATTTGCAAAAACAGGGGATATCACCAAAAAGTTACAGTGTATTGTTGCTTTCGCCAGGTGTGTTGGAGCAAGCATATCGATTATTGAGTGAACTGTGTTCAGAAGGAGCTAGTGTGAATTCTGATATTCTACAAAAAATCCTTGGTGGAGGAACGCTATTTGGTATGGCATTTAAAACAAAAGTTGCAGTTGCTACTGCAGCAGCGGTTTGCTTTACAGGTGCTGCATATATTCATTCACGACCAAGTGAGCCAGTTGGTGGAGGAGTTCTTGCTTTGCCAATGATTCAGCAACCAGCTATTGCAGAAATGTCAAAAATAACTGGTGTTCATTTTAATCAAGAATGGACCAATCAAGTAGTAGAAATAGAAGTTGATACAAGTAATACAAATTATGATCGACTACTTATTGACGGTGTGCAAACTACACAGGTTGCTCAAAATGGTACATATACCATTCAATTGGAAAAAGATGGAAAGGTTATCGATGCATTTGAAATTACGGTTTCAAATATCGATGTAGAAAGTCCTACAGGATACCATACAAATGAAGAGTTTTTATACACATTATATTTAGGTGATAACGCATCACAAATCAATTACGCAACAATTGAACTATATCGAAATGGAGTATTGTCTAATGACTACACATACGATATAGAAGCAAACATTATACAAATCTACAGCCCACTGGATGTACATGATTTGTTTTATGTTTACGATTATGCCGGAAATAGATTAGAAATAGAAATTGGATAGTAAAGGATAGAAGTTAAGGAGATAACTATGAAGAAACTTTCAAAATTATGTTTAGCTTTTACGTTACTCATTGCTACATACTTCACAGGGAGTGAGTATGCAAATGTATTAGCTAAAGAAACAGAATGGATTTCTCAAATCAACATTACACATGATGATGAATCTGAGCTGTTTAAAAAAGATGAAATGGTAGGTGTGGACCTCTCATGGGATCTGACAAATGATGAAGATACATTGTCAGAAAAGAGACTATACTTTCCAGAGGAGTTACAACTTGTTGATGCGCTGCAAGCAGCACTAACAAACACAAATGGAGTTGAAGTGGGAACTGCAGTTGTGGATGTAACAAATCAAAAGATTGTATTTAACATTAAGCAAAGTGCAGTAGATGAAAATGCAGTACTTAAGGGAAATTTGCGTGTAAATGCAAAAGTAAATACGGATAAAGATGCAAACTTAGTGTTTAAAGACCACAACGATACAACATACACGAAGACATTGGCTTTACAACAAGCAATTACACCATATTTTAATAATTCACCTGGAACAGATGTAACAAACGATTTTATAATTAAGGAATTAATTTTAGAAATGGCTACGTATGATGGTGCAGTAAAACATGAAGTGTATCATGAGGTTAACGGAAGTAAAACAGGATCTAGTAAACTTGAATGGGCGACTTTTGGTAATCCTGCGATTTACTATCAAATGGATTGGGGTATAAAAGACTCTAATGCTAAAGGTTATGAAGCTGGGGATTACATTAAATTTGAGTTATTGACATTGAGTGCGTCAGAAGCGTTAGTAAATAGTTTGGATTTTGGAGAGAAAGATTTAATTGATCCAAATCTAAATAGAAAACTTGCTGTTGGAACTGTAGAAAAAGTAAAAAACAGCGATGGTACATATACTTTGTTTTATGTAATCACATTTGATCCAGAACCAGATGTTGACTTACCTACATTGACCGATATGCAAGGTAATATGAAAGGTGATGCTAGATTTAGTGGTGGTAAAAAGGGAGATAAAGTTGTTATTGATCGCAATGGAGAAACATTTGCGGAGATTGACTGGATTGATAGGCCTGATAGTACAAATCCTGGGGTAATTCAAGATGGTCCAAGACCTTCATCGAAAGTGTTTACTAACTATCAAGATAGTACAAAAACTATCCAATGGAACGTAGTAATAAGTGATTATGCGTCTCACCAATTTGATATCAATACACCATATGATTATGAACCATTGATTTTTGAAGAATATGTAGATTTTCACCAAACATTCAATGCTTTCCCCGAGGATAAATGGAGAGATAATGGTGTTTCTGTTCGTATAGCAGCTCCGATTTATTTACGTGATAGTGATTCGAATAGAACATTCGAAGCGTTTAGTATGAATTATAACGTTTTGATAGGTGGAACAGATAGTCAAAAAGGAGGAATGCAGTACATTGCCCCAGCTGGTGATACAGATGCAGATATGCAAGCAGTTGAGGCAACAGTACGCGCTACTAATAAATCCTGGACGGTAGTTACAGAACCTGATGGGTATGGTCACCAAAGAGAGCGCATGATTGTGAATTTTGGTTCTCCAGGAAAAGGCGATAACTCATATTTGAAAGTAAGTGATTTTACAACTTTAGCGGATTTAAAAACGCAAATTTTGACTATTAAAGCAGATGCACAATTATTGATTGACGAAAATTCAACTGCAACAGATGATACACTGATTCAAGATAAAACATCGGCAAAAATTAAGTTTACATTAAAGGAATGGAAACAATTAGTTAAAGCCTGTGATGAGGCTCTTGAATACTATAAAGTAGATCGTCCTGCGCTTAACTTTAAGGCGACAGTTACCACTCGTGTAAAAGTAACGCAAGCTGAAACTGGAGCAATTGATAAAGTAAGCAACGGATACAGAGTAAGTGGTGGATGGACAGAAAACAGTAAAAATGCAGAAGCCTTAAACAGTTGGGGTGGAACTATTACTGCTAAACCAGTAAACGGTGACGTGGTTATTTACAAAGCCGATTCATTATATGGAAACAGTACGTCAAAAGATGATGATTCTGCGATTCATGGTGGTTTAGGAAATGCGAAATTTAAAATTTATAGAAAGACGGATTTAACTACACCATTAACATTTAAATATGCAGATGGAAAATATGAATATAATGCTGGTGCAACGGATACAGAAATTTCAAGTCCAGATGGTAGTGGTCGATTCATTATTACGAAACTAGCTGAAGGTGATTACGTATTGGTGGAAGTTGCATCACCAGATGGATTCTATCAAACGCAGAATCAGTCAATTGAGTTTAAAATATCAAGTACAGCCATTACATACAAGTTATTGAATAACGTTCCTCGATCTGTGGAATTAAAGAAAGTTGATGAAAAAACAAAAGATGCATTAGCAGGTGCTGTGTTTGAATTGTATAAGTATGACTCAGATATCAACAATGCAACAAAAGTTACTGGATTTACAAAAACACAAATTGCAGGTGAAGATTGGTATTTCCACGACAGTACAGGAACAGATGCATTAGAAGTTATTAGTTCTGGAGCAGATAAAGGGAAATTACGTATTTCTCGTTTAGATGCAGGAAACTACTATTTCAAAGAGATTGTAGCTCCTAGTACGTATGCAGTTTCTAATGAGAAATATACATTCACATTAGATGAGAACTATTCTAATGGAGTAACTACTGTAGATATTGGAGATATTGAGAATAAACTTTATACTGCAACTGGTGATATTACATTTGCAGGAACAAAGACATTGACAGGAAGAAACTTTAAAGCAGGAGATACATATAGCTTTAAATTATATGGTGTTGTTGGTGGATTTGAAACACCATTAGACACAAAAACAATTACTCCGACAAGTGGGTCAAGTGAAACATTTACATTTAAAAAGCTAAACTATACACTAGAAGATGCTGGAAAAACGTATACATATAAGATTAAAGAAGAAGTTGGAAGCATTTCAGGTGTAACATATGCAACAAATGAATATACAGCAAGTTACGAAATTACTGACAATGGTGATGGTACGTTGAGTGTTACGAAAACTTCAGGAACGGATTTAACTACTGCAGCTGATGTAGCATTCACAAATACGTATGCTGCAACTGGTAGTATTGCCTTTGGTGGAACAAAAACACTAACAGGTAGAAACTTTGCATCTGGTGATACATTCACATTTGAACTATACAAAGTTACAGGTTCAGGAGACCAAATAGTTGATACACAAACTATCAACCCAACAAGTGGATCAAGTGAAACGTTTACATTTAAAACGTTAAACTACACATTAGCTGACAAAGGACAAACGTATACTTATAAAATTGTTGAAACAGGCGGAAGTATAGCTGGAGTAACTTACGATACAACAGTGTATACAGCAGACTATACAATTACGGATAATGGTGATGGTACACTAAGTGTTACAAAAGCTTCGGGTACAGATTTAACGTCTGCAAGTGATGTAACATTTACAAACACGTATGCAGCAACTGGAAGCATTGCCTTTGCCGGAACAAAAACACTAACAGGTAGAGATTTTGCATCTGGCGACTCATTTACATTTGAACTATATGAAGTTACTGGTTCAGGAGATCAAATAATTGATACAAAAACTATTACTCCAACAAGTGGAACAAGCGAAACGTTCACATTTAAAACGCTAAATTACACGTTAGCTGACAAAGGGCAAACATATACATATAAAATTATCGAGAAACCAGGAACTGTGGCAGGAGTAACATACGATACAACCGAATATACTGCATCATACACGATTACAGATAACGGTAATGGTACATTAAGTGTTACGAAAGCATCAGGAACAGATTTAACATCTGCAACAGCAGTTGAATTTGAAAACACATATGGTGCTGTTGGTAATATTAAGTTTGCCGGAACAAAAACGCTAACAGGAAGAAACTTCGCATCTGGTGATACATTCACATTTGAACTATACAGAGTTGATGGTTCGGGAGCTCAATTAATCGACACAAAAACAATTACTCCTACAAGTGGATCAAGCGAAGCATTCACATTCAAGACGATAAATTACGCGTTAGCAGATAAAGGGAACACATATACATACAAGATTAAAGAAACAATCGGAAACATATCTGGAGTAACATATGATACAACAGAGTACACAGCAACATATGACATTACTGACAATGGAAATGGTACATTAAGTGCAACGAAAAAATCAGGAACCGATTTAACATCTGCAAGTGACGTAACATTCACAAATACGTATGCAGCAAGTGGAAATATTACATTTGCGGGATCTAAAACATTAACGGGAAGAGACTTTAAAGCAGGAGATACATATAGTTTTGAATTAATTGGTGTTGTTGGTGGATTTGAAACACCATTAGACACACAAACAATTACACCTACAACAGGTTCAAGTGAAACATTTACATTCAAGACATTGAATTACACTCTTGCAGATAAAGGGAACACATATACATACAAGATTAAAGAAACAATCGGAAACATATCTGGAGTAACATATGATACAACAGAGTACACTGCAAACTACACAATTACAGATAATGGTGATGGTACGCTAAGTGTTACAAAAACATCAGGAACTGATTTAACTTCTTCAACGGCTGTAACATTTACAAATACATATGCAGCAACTGGAAGCATTGCCTTTGGTGGAACAAAAACACTAACAGGTAGAAACTATCAATCAGGTGATACGTTCTCATTTGAGTTATATAAAGTTACTGGTTCAGGAGATCAATTACTTGATACACAAACAATCAACCCAACAAGTGGGACAAGTGAAACGTTCACGTTCAAAACATTAGACTATACATTAGCTGATAAAGGGCAAACGTATACATATAAGATTGTTGAAACAAGCGGAAGTGTGGCTGGAGTGACGTACGATACAACAGTGTACACAGCAAACTATACAATCACCGATAACGGTAATGGTACATTGAGTGTTACGAAAGCATCAGGAACAGATTTATCATCAGCTAGTGATGTAACATTCACAAATACGTATGCAGCAACTGGAAGTATTGCCTTTGCAGGAACAAAAACACTAACAGGTAGAAACTTTGCAGCTAGTGATACGTTCTCATTTGAGTTATATAAAGTTACTGGTTCAGGAGATCAAATAATTGATACACAAACAATCAACCCAACGAGTGGAACAAGTGAAACGTTCACATTTAAAACGTTAGACTACACATTAGTTGACAAAGGGCAAACATATACATATAAGATTGTTGAAAAAGCAGGAACTGTGGCTGGAGTAACATATGATACAACAGTGTATACAGCAGACTATACGATTGCAGATAATGGAGATGGTACATTAAGTGTTACAAAAGCATCAGGTACAGATTTAACATCTGCAGCGGCAGTAGAATTTGAAAACACATATGGTGCAGCTGGTAACATTAAGTTTGCCGGAACAAAAACACTAACAGGAAGAAACTTCGCATCTGGCGATTCATTTACATTTGAACTATACAAAGTTGATGGTTCAGGAGATCAATTACTCGATACAAAAACAATCAACCCAACAAGTGGATCAAGTGAAGCATTTACATTCAAGACGTTAAATTATGCGTTAGAAGATAAAGGGAAAACATATACATATAAGATTGTTGAGAAAGCGGAGACGTTAGCTGGAGTAACATATGATACAACAGTATACACAGCAACATATGACATTACGGATAATGGAAATGGTACATTAAGCGCAACGAAAAAATCTGGAACTGATCTAACTTCAGCAAGTGATGTGACATTCACAAATACGTATGCAGCAACTGGAAGTATTGCCTTTGCAGGGACGAAAACACTGACAGGAAGAAACTTTGCTGCTAGTGATTCATTCACATTTGAACTATATAAAGTCGATGGTTCAGGAGATCAATTAATTGATACACAAACAATTACTCCAACAAGTGGATCAAGTAAAACGTTCACATTCAAAACGTTAAACTACACATTGGCTGACAAAGGACAAACATATACGTATAAGATTGTTGAAAAAGCAGGAAGTATTGCAGGAATCACATATGATACAACAGAATACACTGCAAATTACACAGTTGCAGATAATGGTGATGGTACATTAAGTGTTACGAAAGCATCAGGAACAGATTTAACATCTGCAGCAGCTGTCGAGTTTGAAAACACGTATGCAGCAGTTGGAAGCATTACATTTGCGGGATCAAAAACACTAACAGGAAGAAACTTCACTGCTGGTGATACGTTCACATTTGAACTATACAAAGTTGATGGTTCAGGTGATACATTATTGGAAACAAAAGTGATCAATCCTACAAGTGGTTCGAATGAAGCATTTACGTTTAATGCATTGAGTTACTCTTTAGCAGATAAGGGTAAAACATACACATACAAAATTGTTGAGAAAGCAGAAAGTATTGCTGGAATTACATATGATACAACTACATATACAGCAAGTTATGAAATTGAAGATGGAGGAGATGGTACAGTAGTAGCTACTAGAAAATCTGGAACGGATTTAACTTCATCAACAGATGTAGCATTTGAAAATACATATGCAGCAAATGCTTCAATTGCATTCAGCGGAACAAAAGCATTATCTGGAAGAGACTTTAAAGCAGGAGATACATTCACATTTGAATTGTATGCAAAAGTTGGAGGATTGGATGTATTAATTGATACGAAAACAATTACACCAACAAGTGGATCAAATGAAACGTTCACATTTAAAACGTTGAATTACACACTTGCTGATAAAGATCAATTACGTACGTATAAGATAAAGGAAAAAGTAGAAAATATTTCCGGAATTACATACGATACAACAGAGTATACAGCGACATATGAAGTCACTGACAATGGTGATGGAACACTGCGTTTAACTAGAAAATCTGGAACAGATTTAACATCAGCTAGTGATGTGACATTTACAAACACATATGCTGCTAATGGAAGTGTTTCCTTTGCGGGAACAAAAACATTAACAGGAAGAAACTTTACTGCAACAGATGTATTCTCATTTGATCTATACAAAGTTGAAGGTAGTGTAGAAACTTTAGTGGATACACAAACTATCAACCCAACAAATGGATCAAGTGAAACATTCACATTTAAAACAATGAATTACACACTTGCAGATAAAGGTAAAACGTACACATACAAGATCGTTGAGAAAGCAGGAAGTATTGATGGAATTACATACGATACAACTACATACACTGCTACTTACGAAATTGTTGATAACGGTGATGGAACATTAGCTGTTCAAAGAAAAACTGGAACAGATTTAACACATGCACCATCAGTTAGCTTCGTTAACGCATACAAAGCAATTATCACGAAAGGTGATGTTGTCTTACATAAAATCGACTCTGCTTCTAAGAATGCTTTAGAAGGAGCTGAATTCAGTTTATACAAAGCAGATGGAACGCTTGTAACTGAAAAACTTGTGAGTGATGCAAACGGAGTTATCTCGGCAGCTAATTTAGATGAAGGAAACTATTATTTCCAAGAAACGAAAGCTCCTAAAGGATACCAATTAAATAAGGAAAAGATAAACTTTGAAATCAAAGCGAATCAAACAACTGCAGTATCCTTAATGTTTGAGAATAAAAAGACACCTGATAAACCAGTAGTATTCCGTCCGAGTACTTCACCAAACACAGGTGATCCAAACAATACACCATATTATCTATTTATGTTATTACTAAGTGGTGTAGTAATTTCTGGAACATCATTTAAATTTGCAAGAGCAAAAAAGAGAAAATAGAAAAACACTGAAAAAGGCGTGAAAATACTCGCGCCTTTTGGTGGTGTCATAATGTATTTACATAATACAGCGTAAAATGACAAGATTAATGTAAAACAGCCCGTGAGCGATAATGCGTTCATGGGCTGTTTGCATGTAATAAGATTAGACATTGCTTTGATCCAAAGTAATTTTGACACCATTTACCTGATTAAACTTGATAAAACATGACAAAACGAGTGATTATTGAAGAATAAAAAAATAGTGTCTAATCAATATTGATTAGACACTTTCTTTCCAAATGGTGGTCCCGGTCGGAATCGAACCAACGACACAAGGATTTTCAGTCCTTTGCTCTACCGACTGAGCTACGGGACCATTTGGTTGCGGGGACAGGATTTGAACCTGCGACCTCCGGGTTATGAGCCCGACGAGCTACCGAACTGCTCTACCCCGCGATGAATAAAATAAATCATAAAACTTAAATAATAATGGCGGAGGAACTGGGATTCGAACCCAGGCGCCAGTTTCCCGACCTACCGGTTTTCAAGACCGGACCCTTCAGCCACTTGGGTATTCCTCCAGATGTCTTAAGTTTTATATATTGGTGGACCCTACAGGACTCGAACCTGTGACCCACCGGTTATGAGCCGGATGCTCTAACCAACTGAGCTAAGGGTCCAGCATATAACTACAAATAATAAATGGTGGCTGAAGTGAGACTCGAACTCACGACCTTCCGGGTATGAACCGGATGCTCTAGCCAACTAAGCTACCCAGCCATTTATAATGGTCGGGAAGACAGGATTCGAACCTGCGACCCCCTGGTCCCAAACCAGGTGCACTACCAAGCTGTGCTACTTCCCGATATCGAATGGCGCGCCCGGCAGAAATCGAATCCACAACCTTCTGATCCGTAGTCAGACGCTCTATCCAGTTGAGCTACGGGCGCATTTTTTATCGCTTGCTTTCGCAATGCTTACTAATAATACCAAATATCATATTGCATTTCAAGTACTTTTCGATAATTTTCTGCGGGTTTTTTTATTTGCCTTTTTTCAATGGTTAGATTACACTACAATTAAGATAATATGAAGTGACCCCCTAAGTTGTCTAAACGTGGATTTAGATTCATAATAGAAATTGTAAAAATAATATTAAGAATCGTTACCATA
>NZ_SODD01000057.1 GCF_004365815.1 Breznakia blatticola | reverse complement strand
GTGCTTTGTCTTTTTAATATTTATTGATCCTTGCTCAATTTACAATTATTGGACAAGTATATGACAAATTTTGGACTTCGTTCAAAATATAAAATATGTTATGGTGTATTTAGGTGAGGTGACGAACATGATTGAACTCGATACAAGATGTCAGGAATTATTAAATACATTACTTCAAAGTGAGGTACATATTAAGATTCAAGAAATTGTTGATGAAAAACAAATCTCTAAACGAAGCGTGTATTATGATTTGTGTAAGATCAATGATTTTTTAGCGAGCCATCATATTGAAGAAGTTACTCTTGAAAGAAGTAAAGGGATTAATCTATCACAAAAACAGAAAGAACAAATTCGTGAATTGATGTATAGTGAACCGTTAGTACGTAATGTATATTTCTCACCAAGTGAACGTGTACTTATTATCATTTGTATGATTTTACAAAAGGATCGTCCGTTGTTGATTGAAGATTTTATTGATGTTTGTCAAGTCTCAAGAAATACGATTATTAATGATTTAAAGGTAGCATCCACAAAACTACAAGAATATGGACTTACCTTAAAATTTGAAAACAAGACTGGATACATCATTCAAGGAGATGTCATTCGAAAGCGTGCACTTTTCTTCTTGTATTTTCCTGAATTGATTTCATATTATCATACAGGCGCACTCACTTCTCCATATCAAGAGCAAGTAGAGGAAAACCTAAAAAAGTTTGACTATATAGAAAAAACACTAGACACACAATATGTCAGAGATACCTTAGTTGCTTTGGCTCATTTTGTGCCGGTGTTGGGACAAGAAGATGAATCGTTCCATTTCACAGATATCGATAAAAACAAAATTATGGATACTTATGAATACACACTGGTTCAAAGAAAGTTTCATCATCTTGCAGAAGATGAATGTATCTATTTAACCTTACACTTACTTGGCTCACGCCTTGAAGTAACATCGATGGAGATCAATGATGTAAGTGAAGACCAAGAAGCTTATGATTTAGCAACGTCACTAGTAAGTGAATTTTCTAGACTTGCTTGTGTTGAATTTGAAAATAAAGAAGTTGTTGAACGTAGTATCTTTGTGCATTTAAAAGCGAGTTTATATCGTTATCGGTATGGGATTCAAATAGGAAATCCACTGATTAATGATGTAAAAGGACAATACCCAGAGCTCTTTGAAATTACCAAAAAAGCAGCTGAGTATTTAGCCCAACAAATTGGAGTTCCCATTGCAGATAATGAAATTGCATATTTAACCTTACATTTTGGTGGATTTATTTCTACCAATCAAACTGTAGATCAAATGAACATTTTAATTATCTGTCCAAATGGAATATCGACAGGAAATATGCTTCGTGCAGAAGTTAGTACACTCATACCTCACGCAGATACCATTGATGTTGTTGCACTTCGTGGCAACGATATATCTTTTGATGACTATCAAGTAGTAATATCGACAGTTGAAGTACCTAACTGCAGCAATTGCATTATTGTGCATCCAATTTTATCAGATGCAGATCGTGTTATGATTTTACGAAAATGTATGCGTACATCAGGTAAAGGACAAATTCGTGCAGATGATGTGCTTGAAATTGTGAAAAAATACGTCAAAGAAGAAGATCATCAAGCACTAAAAATTGATTTACAACATTACTTAGAATCACTTACCGAGATTCGTTATCATCCACTTCAGGATGGTAGTAGAGGGATGTTATCCTTTTTAAATGAAGAGACAATCTATTTTCATGATGAAGACTATGACTGGCAAGAAGCCATTCGTTTGTCCAGTGAACCACTTGTTGAAAAGAAAAGTATTACAACCGATTTTGTGGATGCAATGATCCGTCAAACACGAAAGATGGGACCATACATGTTTATTAATGAACATGTGGTATTGGCGCATGCAAAACCTGAAGATGGAGTTGTACAACTGGACTTTAATATGAATGTATTTGAATCAGGTGTGTATTTTCCAAAACAGAGAATAGCAAAAGTGATTTTGGTATTAGCTGCTGAAGATAAGGTCAAGCATTTAAAAATCTTAAAGGATGTTATGCACTTATTTTCAAATGAGGATATACAATCAGAGATACTTGCTTGCAAAAATGCCTCACAAATGTTACAAGTTATAGGTAAAGCACTGAAAGCTTAGTTTTGGTGTTGAATTACATTATGTATGACTATTCTTTTGTTAAGAGTAGAGTAAATAAAATACAAAGGAGAAATAAAAGATGAAAATGAATAAATTAATTGATCACACGTTATTAAAAGCAGATGCAACTCGTGATCAAATTGCAAAGTTGTGCCAAGAAGCAAAAGAATATGACTTTATGAGTGTTTGTGTAAACTCATACTGGGTACCTTTTTGTGTAGAGCAACTTGCAGGAACGGATGTAAAAGTTTGTACAGTTGTTGGATTTCCACTAGGAGCGATGAGTACAGCAGCAAAAGCCTGGGAAACAAAAGTAGCAATCGAACAAGGTGCAAAAGAAATCGATATGGTATTAAACATCGGTGAACTAAAAGGTAAAAACTATGATGTAGTACGTGAAGATGTACGTGCGGTAGTTGAAGCTGCAAAAGGAAATATCGTAAAAGTAATTTTAGAAACTTGTTTATTAACAGATGAAGAAATTGTAAAAGCAAGTGAACTTTGCGTTGAAGCAGGTGCACATTTTGTGAAAACAAGTACTGGATTTTCAACAGAAGGTGCAAACCCTCGTGTTGTAAAATTGATGAAAGACACAGTTGGTGATAAAGCGGAAGTGAAAGCTGCTGGTGGTGTACGTAGTGCTGAAGACGTTGAAAAAATGGTAGAAGCAGGTGCAACTCGTATTGGAACAAGTTCAGGAATTAAACTTGTTGCTGGTGAAAAAGTAACTGGCGGATACTAAAAACGAAATAGAAGAATCGAATAACCCCATCAACAAATTGTAAAAAACAATGATGTTTATGGGGTTTTTATGTACAATGATAAAGATAAGAAGTTGTAGAATGTACAAGTTTTGCACAAATAGTTGCACACATTTGGACTTCTATTTATGTCTAAGTTATTTGATAATGTGCTTGTAAGAAGTAAGCGGGAGGAAAACATGAAAAATATGTTACAACGTGAAAACGTACAAATTGTTGAGAGTGTAAAAGATTGGATAGATGCTATACATGTTGGCGTACAACCATTGATCGATGGTGGATATGTAGAAGCAAGATATATAGATGCAATCATTGAAAACACTGAAAAATTTGGACCATATTATGTGTTATGTAAAGACTTAGCTTTACTTCATGCAAGTTCAGAGCAGGGGGTACTGAAAAAACAATTGGCTATTACGATATTACGTCAACCAGTACGCTTCAAACCAGATGGGTTTGATGTACGACTACTCGTAACGTTAGCTGCCAGTGATTCAGAATCCCACATGCAAGCGATGCAAGCTGTATCTAATATCTTCACAGATGAAAAACGAATTGAACAACTTGCCACTGCAAAAACTGCAGATGATGCATATACGCAATTCATTGCAGCTGCAAATGAATAACTGTTAGTAAAACATAATTTAAAGGGGGTTTACAAATGAACAGTTTTTTACAAGTAATTTTAGACATTTTGTCAACGCCGTCAATTCTTGTTGGTTTGATGGCACTACTGGGGTTAATTCTACAAAAGAAACCAGTAGAAGATGTAGTTAAAGGAACCGTAAAAACAATTGTTGGGTTCTTGGTGTTAAGTGCTGGAGCAAGTTTCTTGCAAACAGGATCATTAAACGATTTTGGAACACTATTCAACTACGCGTTTGGAGTACAAGGGGTTGTTCCAAACAATGAAGCGATTGTTTCTTTAGGGTTAGCAGATTTCGCAAAAGAAACAGCATACATTATGTGTGCAGGAATGATCGCAAATATTATCATTGCTCGTTTCTCTAGATTAAACTACATTTTCTTAACTGGACACCACACACTATACATGGCATGTATGCTAGCTGTTATTTTAAACATTGGTGGATTAAGTGGAATTCCATTAATTATCTCTGGTGGATTAGTTCTTGGTTTAATCATGGTACTTGCACCAGCAATAACACAACCAACGATGCGTAAAATCGTAAAAACGGATGAACTTGCATTTGGACACTTTGGTAGTGTTGGATACTGGTTCTCTGCACAAATTGGAAAATTGGTAAAAGGAAAAAAATCATCAGAAGATATTAACTTCCCACAACGTTTTTCATTCCTACGTGATACAACAGTTGCAATTGGTCTAACAATGGTTGTCTTCTTCATTCTAGTTACAGCAGTAGCAGTTGGAAAAGGTGATTCAGCAGTTCTTGATCCAATTTTTAACGGTGAGAACTGGTTTATTTGGGCATTCATTCGTGGATTAAACTTCTCTGGAGGAGTATACATTATTCTATCTGGTGTACGTTTAATCATTGGAGAAATCGTACCTGCATTTAAAGGGATTGCAGAAAAACTTGTGCCAAATGCAAAACCTGCACTTGACTGTCCAGTGGTATTTCCATATGCACCAAATGCGGTATTGATTGGATTCTTAGTTTCATTCTTTGGTGGAATTGTTGGATTGTTTATTCTTGGATTTATTAACTCTTCAATTGTTCCAGTTGCCTTAATTTTACCAGGTGTAATTCCTCACTTCTTCTGTGGTGTAACAGCTGGAGTATTTGGAAATGCAGAAGGTGGATTACGTGGATGTGTAGTTGGTTCATTCCTACATGGATTATTGATTACATTCCTACCTGCAATTTGTATGCCAGTTATGGGAGCATTAAACTTTGCAAACACAACATTCTCAGATGCTGACTTCTCAGTTGCTGGTATCTTCTTTGGAAACATCGCACAATTTGTGCAAGGAAATGCATTAATGGTTGTATGTATTGTATTATTCTTAATTCCAATTGCTTACAACTACATTATGCCAAAGAAAAAAGCAGACTAATTTAATAAATGAGTAATTGACATATGGTCAAAAAAAGGAGATATGTTACGTATCTCCTTTATTTAAAATGTATAATAATTTCATAAGGAGGAAAAAATATGGAAGTAAAAAGAATCATGTGTTGCTGTGGTTCAGGGTTAGGATCAAGTATGCTTGTTCGCATGAATGTTGAAAAGACATTAAAAAACCTTGGCTACACAGGAATTGATGTAACACACTCATCAGTAAGTGATGCAACAGAAAATGCAGCAGACTTATTTGTTGTTGGAAAAGATTTGGAACAATTCGTGTCTTCTTTACCAAGAGTGATTATCTTAGATAACATTATGGACATGACTGAACTAGAAACAAAACTCGATGCTGAGATGAAGAAGTAGCGAGGTTTGATGTATGAATGCAAGTGAAGTAAAAGATTTGAAAGTACTATCTGCAAAGATTCGTCTTGATGTGATGAAAATGTTGTCATCATTAGGATACGGACATGTTGGGGGATCGTTATCCATTGTTGAAGTACTGAGTGTACTTTATGGAAAGTATATGCGCTATGATGCAAGTAATCCATCATGGGACAAGAGAGATATGTTTGTTTTATCAAAAGGGCATGCAGGTCCTGGATTATATGCGACATTGGCAAATGTTGGTTTTTTTGAAAAAGATATGTTGTATACCTTAAATGCTGGAGGTACAAATATGCCTTCACATCCAGACCGTTCAAAAACACCAGGTGTAGATATGACAACTGGTTCATTAGGTCAAGGAACAAGTGTAGCAGCAGGAATCGCGACAGGCTTCAAAATGAATCACACAGACCAAAAAGTATATCTAATCGTTGGTGATGGAGAACTAAATGAAGGGCAATGTTGGGAAGCATTCCAATATATCGCACACAATAAATTGAATAATTGCATCGTCTTTATTGATAATAATAAAAGACAGTTAGATGGATATACATGTGATGTTTGTAATCCATTTGATATTGAAGCAAAAATGCGTGCATTTGGTTTTCATGCACTAAGTGTTAATGGTGCAGATGAAAAAGCTATCGCAGATGCAATCGAATTGAGTTTTGATGTAAAAGATCAAGCAGTATGTATTATTTTAGATACAATCAAAGGACAAGGAATTCCTTACTTTGAGCAGTTAGAAGCAAATCACTCTGTAAAATTTAATAGCGAAGAAACACAACTAGCTACAAGTGAAGCTATTGCAAACTTGGAAGCATATATCGTAAAGGAGGGTGCCTAATGTTTACTTTAGATAGAGATAGACAAGACAAACAAGAAATGCGTATGTCAGTAGTTGGGGCCCTACAAGAAGCAATCCAAGAAAATGCAAATGTAGTTGCACTTGAAGCAGACTTAGGTGGTGCTAGTGGATGGACAAACATTCAAAAGACACATCCAGATAACTTTATTAATGTGGGTATTGCTGAAGCAAATATGATTGGAATAGCTGCAGGATTAAGTGTTACCGGTTTTGTGCCATTTGTTCATACGTTTGGACCATTTGCTACTCGTCGTGTATTTGATCAAATTTTCTTATCTGGAGCATATGCATTCAATACGTTGAATATTTATGGGTCAGATCCAGGATTTTGTGCTGGACCAAATGGTGGAACACATACAACATGGGAAGATGTAGCATTGATGCGCACCATTCCCGATGCTGTGATTTGTGATGCTGCTGATGATGTACAAATGGACTGGATTATTAAAGAATTTGCGAAAATGGAAGGTATTCACTACATACGTGGAAATCGTAAAGGTGTACGTAATCTTTATGCTAAAGGTTCAACTTTCAGATTAGGAAAAGCAAATCTATTACGTGAAGGTGAAGATGTACTTTTAATTAGTGCAGGACAACTTGTCAGTGATGCACTTGATGCAGCAAATGAATTAGCAAGTCAAGATATCGATGTTGAAGTTCTTGATATGTTTACGATTAAACCATTAGATGTTGAAGCAATTCTTAAACATAGTAAAGATAAAAAACATATCGTTGTTTTGGAAAATCACTCAATTACGGGTGGTTTAGGTAGTGCAGTCGCTGAAGTTATAGCAGAGCATGCATTACAAATTCCATTGATGCGAATGGGATGCAAAGAAGCATTTGGACAAGTAGGTTCACAAGAATACTTACAAAAAGAGTTTGGCTTAACCAAAGATGATGTAGTAAAGACAATTCAAAATCTTACCATCTAATCTTTTATTGCAATAGAAAAGCAACCGTATGTAGTTGCTATTTGAATTAGCAACCGATTTCGGTTGCTTTTTGTATTTTATACAACAATCGGTAAATAGGAGTTATCAAGATTAAATGGAAATCGCAAAAACAGGAATATGCACGCGTAGGGTGCAAATGTTAGGTTGCTTAGAAAATAGCAATCTTTCATAATGGGAATAGATAAGAAAAAAAGTGATATAAAATTTTGGGGGAAGTTGTGTGTCAAAATTTTCTTACTTTGTAATCGCAAGGATTATTCAAAAGGAGGAATGATAATAAAGTAGGGGGTATTTTAGTGTGTAAAGGTAATGTTATTGTAGCTTGGTCGTAGAATAACTTGAACATATCAAAAAGATTAGGTGAAGAAAAGATACTTCAAGTGTAACTACAAAGGATGCAAATTTGGGTGGAGTTATGTATGTACGCATAATTAAGAGTACTAGGCTTCATTAATGCATTAAATAGTCATCGTAAAAAGTAAAGGATCACGATGATAAGTAGCAAGTAATAAAATTGAACATGTAAGGAGATAATTATGTTTAAGAAAATTGGAATAACATTAGTAACAATTATGACTTTATTGAGTGGAAACTTTGGTGGTGAACATAAAGTTTTCGTAACACAAACACAAGAAGAAGCTCCAATCGAAGTCTTGTCAAATTATAATGTAGCACAAGACACAATGGAGTGGAAATATTTAGATGATAATACAGATCCAAATAAAGGTACTTGGTATGAGGGATGGAATAAACGTAACGGTTGGGCGTATCCAATTGGTTGGTTAGATTATGGTGTCGATATGAAATTTGATGATGCTGCTTGGCCTACATATCAAGGAAAGAAATTTACGACAAAAGAAAATGATAATGGACAAGTGTTAAAAACTAATGATGATGGTACAACATACAGTACATACTATTTACGTCACACATTCCGTTTAACACAAAAACAAGTAGATAGCATTTATGCAATCTCAGGAAAAGTTAAGTACAATGATGCAATGATTATGTACATCAACGGAAAACCAGTTGGTGAATTCTTCAATATTCCAACAAGCAACTACAAGAAAAATACAGAATATGGTAGTCAAGTAAAGGTTGATGGGTATATCGAAGAAGAATTTATTATCGAAGATGTGTCAAGTTTAGCTGATGGTTATGTTCCAGGAACATACAAAGATGTTTGGGATGATGACTGGAAAATGACAGTTAGTCAATTGGATGTTGCTGATACAGATGCGTATGGAAATACATTTATGGATATCACAATTGCAGTGGAACTTCACACATATGATGAAGTGGATGAAGATGCATTATTTGAATTACTTGAATTCAACATCAACCCTGCTGGTGATAAATTACCAGATAGTGATGCAGTAAAAAATGTATCATTAAACGTAGGTAGTGATGAGAGTTCATTAAACCTTGCTTGGTTTGCGACTTCTGAAAATGCAGGAGCACTTCAAATTATGGAAGGTAATGATGTAAGTGTATTTGATGAAGCAAAAGCAACAACAATATCTGCTAAATCAACAGAAAAAGCATATACAAAATTTACAGATACACACTACTACTCAAATAAAGTAGATTACAATGGAATTGAACCAGGTAAAAACTATGTGTATCGCGTAGGAAATGCAGAAGGATATTCAAAAGTATACAAACTAACTACGAAAAATGTAGATAATGGATATGAATTTATCTTCTTATCAGATGCACAAATCGGTACAGGAACCATTCCAACGGACTTACTTGGATGGGAAAACACATTAGATAAAGCATTAGGAATGTTCCCAAATGTAAGTTTTATTGCCAATACTGGAGATATGGTCGATGTAGCCAATAAAGAAAGTGAGTATGATGCATACTTTACACCAAAAGCACTACAAGGAATTCCATCAGCTACAGCTGTAGGAAACCACGATATTGCCAAAAACTATGGAAACCACTTCAATGAACCAAATCTTTCAGGATTAGGTGCAAGTGCTGCAAATAGTGATTACTACTATACATATGGAAATGTACTATACATGGTACTGAATACTAGTAATTCAAACAATGAAGAACACGTTGAGTTCATGCGTAAAGTAAATGAAGAAACGAAAGATCAAGACTTTGCATGGAAAGTTGTAATGTTCCACCAAAGTATTTATGCATCTGGAAAACAATCAACATATAAAGATCAAGTAGAACCAAGACAACAAGCATTCGTGCCGGTATTTGAAGAATTAGGTGTGGATGTAGTCTTAATGGGACACGACCACTGCTATGCACGTACAAAGATTATGAAAAACTTCATGCCTGTAGAAGGAATTGATGCAACTGCAAGTGAAGTAGAAAATCCTGATGGAATTTTATATCTAACAACAAGTAGTGCAAGTGGAAGTAAATACTATGACTTAGTGACAGAATATGAATATCTAGCAAAACGTGCGCAACCAAAGGTACCAATGTTTATGCACTTGTCATTTACAGATGATACATTTACAATGGAAGCATACCGTACAGATACATTAGAAACAGTAGATAGTTATACAATTAAGAAAACTGCGGATACACCAGTGGTAGAAAAACCAGTGGAAGAAAAGCCGGTAGTTGATACACCAAAAGATAATGATGTATCAAAACCAGCAACATCACCTGATACAGGAGATAGTACAACACCAATGGTATTTGCCTTGATGCTACTAGCTAGTGGTATGGTATTAGGAGCTTACAAGCTAAAAAGAAAAAACTAGAAAGGAGAATGTAGTGTCTTAGGATGCTACATTTCTTAATTACATGATGAAAAAGATAACGATGGATAAAAAGAGAATCAGTACAATCGTGTTACTTGTATGTGCATGTTGTTTCTTTGTGTTTCTATATTGGTTAAATACAGAGAAACTAGAATCCTATTCACTGATACATGCAGATAATCTACAATACGAAAAAGCTACGATTACTAAAGTGCATGATCAATACTTAGAAGCGGATGAACAAACGAGTTCAGGGTATCGTGGAACACAGGATGTAAAAGTAAAAGTGACAAGCGGGAAACTAGAAGGTAAAGAATTTAGTATTACCAACTATGTCACCAAAACACATAACATTCTAGTTGAAGAGGGTAGTAAAGTCATCGTGGCAGTAGATGAAACACAAGCAGGAAATAGTGTAAGTATCTACAATTATCAACGAACAAATGGTATCTACTTAATGATTGGACTATTTGTGGTGTTGATGATTGCCGTAGGTGGAATGAAAGGACTAAAAGCAGCTGTTGGTTTAGCCTTTACATTTATTACCGTATTATTCTTTACCTTACCATTAGTCTTCCATGGGTATTCACCAATTCTAATTGCGATTATAAGTGCAGTAATTATATCGGCTTTTACTTTACTGATTATTGATGGACCAACAAAGAAGACATTAGTCGCCTTTGTAGGGACTGCATGTGGAGTGATGGTTGCAGGACTCATCTTCAATATCTTTTC
>NZ_SODD01000056.1 GCF_004365815.1 Breznakia blatticola | reverse complement strand
TTTAGTGTGAAAGTATTGACAAAAAAACATCGAAATAAATCGATGAACAAAAGGCAAATGATGATTATGGTTGTTTTTTAGCTTCTAAACTCGGGCGTGAAATATTGTAAAACATGCGTAAATAGTATAAAATGAGAAGGATATAGGATGGTATGACTATGAAAAGTGTCTGGTTTGTCTTAAAAGAAAATCTAACAAATTTTAATCGAATACTTTCGATTTCTAAATATGAGACATTGGCCGATTATCGAGAATCACGCCTTGGTGTTCTTTGGAGTGTATTTAATCCACTAATTCAAATATTTACATATTGGATTGCTTTTGGATTGATCATGCGAAAAGGAAGTCCAGCAACTTCACCAACAGGTGTTGGTATCAGTTACTTGCCTTGGATGGTTGTCGGAATTGCGGTATGGTTTTTTGTGAGCCCATGTATTACAAAAGGGTGTAATGCAATTTATGCAAAACGAAACATCATCACAAAGATGAAATTTCCAATTAGCATATTACCTGCAACCGTTGTGTTTAAAGAGTTATTTAACCACATTGTGATGATTGGTGTTGTATTGGTATTATTACTTTTACGTGGACATGAACCAAACATGTTATGGCTACAAGTATTGTATTACATGTTTTGTGCGGTATGTTTATGTATTTCACTAGGTATGGTTACTAGTGTTTTAAACATGTTTACACGTGATGTGAAAAAACTAATCTCTGCATGTATGCGTATGTTGATGTATTTATCACCAATTTTATGGCCAATTACAGATGTACTAGCAAGTTCAAGTTCACTGGTTCGTTCACTTGAACCATTTATTAAATTAAACCCACTATATTATATTATTGAAGGATACCGTGGATCCTTGTTTTATCAAGATCCAGTTACCATGCATCCATCACAAACGCTGTACTTTTGGTGTGTAGTTGTTGGTTTGTACGTCGTTGGAAGTATCCTAATGTACAAATTTAAACATAAGTTTATCGATATGCTTTAAGAGGTGAAATATGGCAAAAGAAGTTGTTGTTGCTTTTGAGCATGTAGATAAAATCTATACGCTACAAGACAAGAAAAAAAGATGGTTTGGTAATAAGAAGAAATTCTATGCCTTACGAGATATTAACTTTACAGTTACAAAGGGAAGTATTGTTGGGATTTTAGGGACCAACGGAAGTGGGAAAAGTACACTATCCAATATTCTTGCAGAAATCTCATATCCAACAAGTGGGAAAATTACCATTGTTGGAGAGCAAGCGTTAATTGCAATTAAAGCAGGAATGAATGACCAACTAACAGGTATTGAGAATATTAAAATGAAGGGTGCGCTTTTAGGTTTATCAAAAAAGCACATCGATACAATTATTGAAGACGTAATTGCCTTCGCAGAACTTGGAGACTTTATTTACCAACCAGTAAAAAAATATTCAAGTGGAATGAAATCGCGTCTAGGATTTTCAATATCGATTGCACTTGATCCAGAAATACTTATCGTTGATGAAGCTTTATCTGTAGGTGATAAAGCCTTTGCTGCAAAGTGTATGGAAAAGATGTTTGAACTACGCGATTCAGGAAAAACAATTTTCTTTATTTCGCATTCAATTAGCCAAGTTCGCCAATTTTGCGAAGAAGGAATCTGGATTGAAGGTGGAGAATTACGAATGCAAGGTAAGATTAATGAAGTTGCTGATGCATATGAAGTTTATGTAGAAGAATATAAAGCATTAAGTAAAGACCAACAAAAGAAGTTTAAAGCTAAAATTATGGCAGAAAGGACAAGCAAATGAAAAAAGTAATTACGTATGGGACCTTTGATTTGTTTCATGTGGGACATTTAAATCTCTTGCGTCGTGCTAAAGAATTAGGGGATTATTTAATTGTCGCAGTATCAAGTGACCGTTTTAACTGGGTGGAAAAAGGTAAAAAGTGTCAGGTAAAAGATACAGATCGTGCTGCTATAGTAGAAGCGATTAAATATGTAGATGAAGTTATTTTTGAAGATTCTTGGGAACAGAAAGTGGAAGATGTTCAAAAATATGATATTGATGTGTTTGTCATCGGGGAAGACTGGGAAGGTAAATTTGACCATTTAAAACCATATTGTGAAGTTGTCTATTTACCGCGTACAGAAGGGATTTCGACTACGCAAATTAAAGCACAACTAAAACAAGGAGCAGAAAACACCGATGAGTCTAAAGAAGTTTAAGAAGAAAACTAGAAAACGATTGCGAAAAGTGATGCGTTTTGTAAGACGTATCATTACACGTATTTCTAAAGTTGTATATCGAAATATGTACCAAAAAATTAAGGTTGATGATAAAACAGTGATCTTTATTTCCTTTCACGGAAGAGGATATTCAGATAATCCAAAAGCAATTCATCAATACTTAATGAATCATCCAAAATACAAAAATTATACATTTGTTTGGGCGGTGAAAAAGTTTAAGATTACAAAAATTCCAAATGCGAAAATTGTTCGTTATAATGGGTTGAAATATTTCTATTATATGTCAAAAGCAAAATATTGGATTATTAATTGTAAGATGCCAAAACATATTATTAAGAAAGATAATCAAATCTATTTACAAACATGGCATGGAACTCCATTAAAGCGTTTAGCGCATGATATTGTTCGACCAAAGGATAAAGAGATTACATACTACCGTAGTGGTATGAACTTTGATCAAATGGCTTCGACATACGATAATGATGTAAGTAAATATAACTACATGATTAGTCCAAATGCATTTAGTACGAAAGTATTTCAAAGTGCATTTCGCATCAATCGTGAACGTTTAATTGAAACAGGATATCCTAGAAATGATTATTTAACAAATGTAAGTGAAGAAGAAGTACAAGCGTTAAAAGAAAAGTACAACATTCCAGAAGGAAAAAAAGTATTGCTCTATGCACCAACATGGCGTGATAATTCATATACTGAGCGTGGATATACATTTGAACTACAAGCGGATTTCCATAAGTGGAAAGAAGTGTTAGGTGAAGAATATGTCTTATTGTATAAACCACATTACTTGATTATTAATAAATATAAGAAAGATGAAGAATTACGTGAATTCTTACGTAATGTGCGCGCAGGTCGTGACATTAATGAGTTATATGTAATTGCAGATGTACTTGTGACTGACTATTCAAGTGTATTCTTTGATTATGCAAACCTAAAGCGTCCAATGTATTTTTATATGTTTGATTTACAGGAATACGCTGAAGAGTTACGTGGATTCTACTTTGATATTCACAAAACATTACCTGGAGATATTATTCAGGATGAAGATGAATTACTTGCAAAAATAAAAGCAGGAAACTATGATTACTCTCGTTTAGAAAGCTTTAATAAAGAATTCAACAATCTTCAAGATGGTCATGCAAGTGATCGTGTTGTGGATATTGTATTTGAATAAGCGATTCATACAAATTAGAAAGTGAAGGTGATAACATGAAACTTAAGAAAATCATACTTGATGTTATTTTGAGTTTTTTTCGCCTTTTTTTAGTTTTTGTAAAAGTTGATCCAAAAAAGATTACCTTTGTTTCTTTGGAACATGATAGTCTTGCTGGTGATTTTCGCTTGATTTCTCGTGCCTTAGAAAAAGAAAATGAGACAGAGTTGGATAAATATCACTTAACATATCTACTCACAAAATTTGAGAAAACACTATGGGGGAATATTCAATATTTCTTTACGTGTATTAAGCAGTTGTTTGTGATTAACTCAAGTGCACTTGTTTTACTTGATTACAATAACTATGTTGTTAGTAAGTTTAAACGTAAGGAAGTCAAAGTATTACAACTTTGGCATGCTACTGGAGCAATTAAACAATTTGGGAATATGGTAGATAGAGATTACAAAATCAATAACTATGATTATGTCATTAGTAACTGTGAGTATTTTGTAAAACCATATGCACAAGCATTTCATGTAAAGGAAGAACAAGTCATGGTGACAGGTATTCCAAAAACAGATCGCTTGTTTCACAAACGTAAAATTGAAAAAGATCGCAACGCGATGTATAAGCAATATCCAGAGTTGAAAGGAAAAAAGGTAGTACTTTATGCGCCGACGTTCCGTGGACGTCTCATGCAAGGTTTTCGCGATGGTCAAGTGAATTTAGATAAGATTATTGAACAACTTGGTGAAGAGTATGTCATCTTATATAAGATGCATCCATTACTTGCAGATAAAACAATTGATACGCATCATCATGTCATTTGTTGCAACGGAATGAGTATCAAAAAACTATTTTCAGTTACGGATGTTTTAATATCTGATTATTCAGCAATTATCTTTGATTTTTCAGTCTTTGATAAGAAGATGGTATTCTATGTGCCAGATATTGAAGAGTATGCAAAAAGTCCTGGTTTCTTTGTAAATTATGAGCAAGAAATGCCAGGAGCGATATGTACAAGCGAACAAGCTGTAGTAGATGCAATTCAAGCAGAAGATGAATATCAAGAAAAACGAAAAGCATTTCGTGATAAATTCTTTGCGTATCAAGATGGGAAATCAATCAAACGTGTTGTTGCATTAATTGATCAAATTATGGGAGGTAAGCTATGATGAAACGTTTATGTAGTATCGTATGTGTAATTGCCCTTCTCATATTTACAAGTAGTTGTGCCCTTATTGAAGGTGAAAAGATGATCTGTTCATACAAGACCAATAACTATGAAGTGAAATATCGTGGTTCAAATATTATTCAAGTCCGTATTTCTAGACAATATATTTTTGAAGGTGACTTTGAAGCAAAGGTTGAACAAAAGAAAGAAGAAATCCAAGCATATGAAAAGAAAATCTTACGAAATCCAGGAATTACTTCTGAGATTGTTCTTGATCGCGCAATGGTAGAACATATCATTACTGTGGAACTTGATGGATATGATTATGTAAATGATCCATTCCATTTATTTGATGTTACATTGACAGAGGATGATGTAAAAGATGTAGAGGCATTGCGTCAACGTTTAGTTGATCAAAATTTCTACTGTGATCCAATTGTCCCATAACATATATACTAAGCTCACATGGTGGGCTTTTCTTTTTTTGTAAGGAAGATAGAAAAGAACCACTCTTTCGAGTGGCTCTTTTCTGTGTGTGTTTATAAAGGGATAGAAATGTATGTAATAGGGATAACATACATGCAAGGCTCTCGCCTTACTCATAGATAATACGATAGTTATATATTGTAAATATCGCAAAATTATGGAAAAAAATGGGATATGCATATGTATTTACATTCTTTATCATATAGTAAAATATATGTTGCAAAAATCCTTTATTTATCGCATGATATGTATAAAATAGGAGATATTATTGATGAATTCACACATAGAAAGAAATTCCCAATTATTGGCTTGGTATGGGGATATAAAGCGCTTACTTCCTTGGCGGATTACCAAAGATGCATATAAAATATGGATTAGTGAGATTATGCTTCAACAAACACGAGTAGAAGCAGTGATTCCATATTTTGAAAGGTTTATCACAAAATTACCAACACTAGAAGCTTTAGCGATGGTAGATGATGAAACGTTGTATAAATTGTGGGAAGGTCTTGGTTATTATCGACGTGCACGGTTTTTAAAAGAAGCTGCAAAAGTTTGCATGGATACATATAATGGACGGTTACCAAATACCTACAAAGAATTACTAACCCTACCTGGTGTTGGTATGTATACAGCTGCAGCCATTGCTTCTATTGCTTTTGACCAAGCAGTTCCAGCAGTTGATGGAAACGTACTACGTGTATATGCACGCGTGCATGTTTGTGATTTTGATATTGCAAAAGAAAAAACAAAACGCTTTGTCTTTGAAGAACTCCAACAAGAAGTAGATCCAAACAATCCAGGTGATTATAATCAGGCAATGATGGAACTAGGCTCACAAGTTTGTATTGGTAATGGAACCCCTAGATGTAATATTTGTCCAATTGCATCTTCATGTAGCGCATACAAACAAGGCTTACAAAATAGTTTACCAGTAAAAAGCAAACTTAAGGAACGTCGTAAGCAAAATCACACCATTTTAATTTTACGTAAAGATCATATGTATTACGTACATAAACGTACAAAGGGAATACTCATGGAACACATGTATGAGTTTATGAATATCGAGCACGTGTTAAAAAAGAAGGAAATTGAACAGTTGATTGATCCCATGTATGGCATTGTCAAAATAAAGAAGTTTACTTCTCATACACATGTGTACTCTCATGTAGAATGGAATATGCAAGCATATGTAATCGACGTAAAGCAAATTGATGATCACTTTGTATCATGGCAAATGATTCAAGAAAAGCTACCAATGGCAGGAGCCATGAAGAAGTTTATCCAGGAAATAGAAAAAGAGACTTCATAGGGGGTGAAGTCTCTTTTTCATATTGTGTTTATAAGGGGATTTAAATGTATGTAATAGGGATAACATACTTGCAAGACATTATTTCTTGCATGCTCTAATATATACAATACCATTGTTTTAATTTTCGAAGAACCTTGTGAAAAAATGTGATAGAATATATTACATATATAACAAAAGAATGTTGTGTATAGATATTACAAAAAATGACGTATAGGATATGAGTTGTTAGTTTATTATAGAAGGTCTATAATAACTAAAAAAGGAGAGAAATATGGGAAATTATTTAATTGTTAGTGACGTAACTGCTGATTTACACATGGATGTTATTGAGCGTTACGATGTAAAGATGATACCGATGATGTTTATGCTAGATGATCAAGAGTATCAACAAGACGCAGATTTTAAAGTATTTCATGAATTGGATTTTTATAATAAATTGCGTGCAGGTTCAACAGGATCGACTTCGCAAATTACACCATATGCATATATTGAGTATTTCACACCGTTACTAGAAGCAGGACATGATATTTTATACATCGTCTTTTCTAGTGGCTTGAGTAATACATATCAAAGTTCACAGATCGCTTTACAGGAATTAAAAGAAAAATTCCCTGAACGTAAAATCTACTTTATTGATAGTTTAGCTGCAAGTGCTGGTGAAGGGTTTCTTGTTTATTATGCTTGCTTAAATCGTGAAAAAGGAATGACAATTGAAGAAAATGCAACATGGATTGAAGAAAATCGTTTACATATAGCCCACTGGGTAGCTGTGGATGACTTACATCACCTTGCTCGTGGGGGAAGAGTATCTGATGCAACGGCAATTGTTGGTAGTGCATTAAGTATTAAACCAATTTTACATGTTGATGATGAAGGACATCTTTTGAATGTCGCAAAAGCACGAGGAAGAAAGAAATCACTGAATAAGCTTGTGGAGAAGATGGCACAAACGGCAATCAATCCAAAAGATCAATTAATTATGATTTCACATGCAGATGCTTTAGAAGATGCAACGTATGTAGCAAACAAAATTCGTGAAGAAATGGGAGTTAAAGAAATCTTAATTTCTGATATTGGACCTGTAATTGGTTCACATGCTGGTCCAGGAACAATCGCACTATTCTTTTTTGCAAGTACAAGGAGTTAATATATGACAAATACAACAGGCATCACTATTCAAAAGACCAATGAGAATGATTTACAAAACATCCAAAATCTTTGGAATGATGGGGAAGTCATGAAATATGTAGGTTTTCCTAACGGATTGCAAATTAGTGAAGAAAGCATACATAATTGGTATATGCAAAGTAAGCAATGTCAGGATAACAGACAAAATCATTATTCGATTTATGATAAAGAACTTGGATACTGTGGTGAAGTTGCATATTTTATGATGAAAGATTCAACACTTGCTGCATTAGATATTAAACTAGTACCTACGGCAAGAGGAAAAGGAATTGCATACGAAGCAATTACTTATGCAATCAATCAAGCCTTTCAAGCAGGTAGTAGTCTTGTATGGGTGGATCCGCATCCAGATAATCAAAAAGCAATTGTCTTGTATGTGAGACTTGGATTTCAAAGAAATGAAATGCCAGAACGTGTAAAAGCTTTTGAAGATGTTGAAAATATGCAACATGTTCCTGTATATATGGAACTAACAAGAGAAAATTGGCCTTCACGTATCTATCATATGTTACCAAAAGCCGTGTATGAAAGTTGTAAGGATCAAGAATTCTATACGCCTGAAGATTATGCACAAGATGGCTTTATTCATTTTTCTTTGAAAGATCAACTGATACGTGTTGCACAAGCATGTTATAGCAAGTATGAAGAAATGTTAATATTTGAAGTAATAGTTAATGATGAAATACGAAAATCATTAAAAATGGAAGGACTTGAAGGTGAGGTGTTTCCTCATCTTTACATGCCTCTTCCATTAGCAAACGTACAGTCTATTCATCGCATCTACAAAGATGCAAATGGTCAATTTGCATTGGATTTCTAATATCAATAAACACAAAAAGCACGGGGAGTTCCTCGTGCTTTTATCATAGATACTATAATTGTTTATTTTTGTGTTTTAAATTTACGTCGTAACGAAATAAGAATTACACCAAAACTAGTTAACCAAGCTAGAGATAGTAGGTTTGTATTTGTACTATCTGCAGTGTTAGGTGCTTTGCTAGGTTGTTTTGTATTTGTATTATTTGCATTAGATGATACATCTTTGTTTGGTGTTGTGTTATTTGCATTCGAATTTCCTTGGTTAGAAGAATTTCCTGGTTGGTTTGATGAATTGCCAGGATTTGAACCTCCAGTTTGCTTACGTACCAAACCATCAATGGCTTTGTTTAATGTTGTAGCATACCCATCTACTGTTGCTTGTTCGGTAATGTTTTTACCAAATTCAAGATCCATTAGTGCTTGTTTTAACACTTCTAAACTTTCTAGCGTATAGATTGTTAAATCATCAGGGATTCTTGCGATTGCTTGATCGACTTTTGAGTAATCTGCTGCACGATATGTAAGTTGTGCTGTTGCATCTTCAATCGTTTTAGCATATTGATCCACAAGTGTTTGCTCTGTAATATTCTTGTTGTAGTTTACTGCTGCAAGTGCATCAGTAAGAACTTGGACACTTTCAGGTGTGTAAAGAGTTACATCTGCTGGAATATTATCGATTGCTGTATTTACTTTTGTGTAGTCAGCAGGTTTATAGACAAGTTGCGTAATTGCATCTTCGATTGCTGTAGCATATCCATCAACAATACTTTGCTCGTGAACTTCTTTATTGCGAATGACTGCATCTTTTGCTTGTTGTAAGTTTGCAACACTCTCATCTGTGTATACTGATGTATCTGCTGGAATTTTTGCGATTGCTTCATCCACTTTCGTATAATCAGCATATTGAATTGGTGGAGCAGGTTTTACTGTTAGTGCTGCAACTGCATCCTCAATTGCTTTTGCATACCCATTTACAGTTGTTTGTTCGGTAATATCTTTCCCACGAACAACAGCATCTAATGCATCTTGTAAGTCTTGTACGCTTTCATCTGTATAAATACTTAAGTCTGTAGGTATACTTGTTATTGCGGTGTCAACTCTTGTGTAGTCTGCATCCTTATAAACAAGGTTTTGAATTGCATCTTCAATTGCGGTTACATATCCATCTACGATGAGTTGTTCGCTTTTATCTTTATCGCGAATGACAGCATCTAATGCATCTTGTAGAACTTGACGTGATGCATCTGTGTAGAGTGTTAAATCACTTGGAACGCTGGCAATTGCTGTGTCCACTTTTGTGTAATCTGCTTTCTTTGAAACAAGATTTTGAATTGCATCTTCAATTGCAGTTGCGTATCCATCTACAACCGCTTGTTCGCTTTTGTTTTTCCCACGAACAACTGCATCTAATGCATCTTGTAAGTCTTGAACACTTTCATCCGTATAGTTGCTTAAATCACTAGGAACTTTCTTGATTGCTTCATCAACTTTAGAATAGTCCGCTACATCTACCTTGTCTTCTTTAATAAGAATTGCACCTTCACCTGTGCCAAGACGTACTTCATTGATGACTGGTCCTAGTGTGTTATCTGCAAGTAGACGACGATAGTTTCCATCAAGTGGAATACTTACACGGTTTGCTCCTACGTTTGCAATTCCACCTTTTGTGCGTTGACAGAAATTCGCCAATACAAGTGCATTGTCATATTCACGTCCAATGACTTCATAGTTGTTAACAGCAAGTGTTGGGTTTTCTGGGTCAACATGACTTTGATACAAGAAGAAACGATCTGTATTTTCTTTTCCCCAATAGTCTTTCGAACTACGAACTACTGGATTACCGATTGGATAATCATAGTTTGCATACCAGTGTGTCGTACTAAATGTGTTGTTGATGTTTACCCCATAGCGTGATGCAGAACCTTGATTTACTGCAAAGTATGCATTATCGTGATTCATAATGTATTGAACTGCAATAATGTGTTGCATAAATCCGTGCCACTCAGAATCATCTTCAACTGGGTTGTTAAGGTTTGCAGGACGTTGTGTTGGAAGTACATTGGTTTGTGAGTTCATAAACCATGTATTTCCTTTTTCCATACTATCGTAAACCTTCTTCATATCATTCAAACGTTCTTTGTTGATGTTTCCTGATGATGTTAAGTACTCAACGATCATTTCATCGTAGTCTTGACTACCTAAAGCATCAACATAGATCCCTTTATAACTATTTAGAATATATCCTAAGTCAGCTCCATTTGGTGCTAAACGAATTTCTTTTCCTGCAATAGCAGTCAAGTTACTTTCGTGTTCATAACGCATATCTAAGATATCTTGACTCACTTGTGCTACAGCATCATCAGCATTTGTAATTCCTAGATTTTTCAATTCAATGGTTTCTTCTAGACGAATATCAAATTCTCTACTTATAGTTCCATCAAATGTATCTAAAATAAATCCATCAAGATATTTACCGTTTTCTTTACTTACTGTAATTTGCATTTCCATAAATGCTTGTGATGCATCACGGAATACTTGTGATGTTGGATTAATGTTATACATTTTTCTAGCTGCATCTGGTTTATTCCATGCAGAAGGAACACGTGCCTCCTTAAGTGTCTTTGCAGAACCGTTAGGTCCATATCCTGGAATTAATGCTTTTCTAAAACTACCCGTATTGCTGTCGTATGAACGAGTTGTAATCCATGTATCTTCATCGAAGTGATAATAAAGTTCTTCAACATCGATTCCTCTTGCAATACACCAATCTTCCATATATTTTTCAGTTGAAAAAGCAACTGAGTTATATGCAAAATATGCATAAAACTGAATATCAGGGTTGATTGCTGTAAATCGATCATATACATTTTCTGGCATACCCTCATTGTACAATCCAATAATGACATCACGGTGTTCAGCTAGCCAACGAATTTCCGCATCATCTGGATTATTGGTAATGTGATCATGACCATAATCAAAACCAAACATCTTTAGTCCATATGTAGATCCTGTTGCTTTGTATGTCGAGATTCCATCTTCATGCTCTGAAGCAAGAATTGGAACACTTTGGACAAGTAAAACTGCAATAGTAAGTAACATAATTGCTAGTTTATGGACTTTGTGTTTGAAAATAAACTTCCTTTTTCTCATTTCTACCTCCTCTAAATACTAAACCTAGTACTACTTATTAAGACAAGCAGAAACTAAAAAAGTCTCATTTTCTAAAAAAACTGAACGAAATGCAATGATACATACTCACTTAGAAGTAGGATAACATATCAATGTCTACACACTTTTTCGTATTTACAAGCAACATTTTGGGTATATGTTTTTACTTTCGTGTATAGTTTTGTTAAAGTATGTTTATTAAGTGTGTAAATCAAGGAAATAGAAATGCTGTGTGAGGTCAATAATGGGCTACTTTTTGTAGTGCATATTTTATGTGTTTTTTAAACATGAGTAAGATCAAATACAAGCAAATGATGATTCGTTTGCTTTTTTTACGTTCCAGAGAAAAAACTTAAAAAAAATGAAATAAAGTGTAATGTCATTAAGTTAAGCAATAGAATTGTAAGAGGAGTCAATTAATTTTGACCCCTCTTTTTTTCTATTGACTTTTACTACAAAATTTGGGCG
>NZ_SODD01000055.1 GCF_004365815.1 Breznakia blatticola | reverse complement strand
AGCGTTATCTATCAACTGCACTATTTGAATAAGTCGATATAAGATGCAATGAATTTTGCATCTTTTTTTATTTTACTTTGACTATGAAAACAAAATAAGGTTAAATAGTACTATGCGATAGAGGAGAATACATGAACACAATACTATTTGATTTAGATGGAACATTACTTTCCATGGACCTTGATGAATTCATCAAGCAATATTTTGGACAAATTAAACGCAAATTTGCTGATTCAACATATGATGCAGATTTACTTATAAAAGCGATTTGGGCAGGAACTGAAGCAATGACAACAAATGATGGAAGCCAAACCAATGCAGAAATCTTTTGGCAGACCTTTGAACAAGTAAGTTCGATCCCTGCAAGTGAAATCGAATCAACATTTGAAGATTTCTATACAACAGACTTTCAGAATATCGAATCTGTGGTAACACAAAATGCCGATATAGTTGAAGCCGTTGAAGTTTTAAAACAAAAAGGGTATAAAATGATTGCAGCAACCAACCCATTATTCCCAAAAATTGCAAGTGAATCTAGACTTCGTTGGTCTGGAGTTGATGCGAATGCATTCTTAGAAGTTACGACATTTGAAGATTACCATTACTGTAAGCCAAATCCAGCGTACTTTACAGAAGTATTAGAAAAGCATCAAATTGATAAAGCAGATGTGATGATGGTTGGAAATGATGCCCAAGAAGATGGGGCAATCTTAAAACTAGATATTCCACTTTACTTAATTAATGACCATTTAATTGACCGTAAGAATGAGGCAAAACTTGCACAGTGGAATACAGATGCAAAAGGATTCTTAGCATTTGTTAGAGAATTAGAAGACGCAAAATAAAAAGATGATCGCTCATCTTTTTTTCTTTTTCTCTTTTTTCGTAAGTGGTAGATTTGCATCTTTCAAAGTTTGAATAATACTTTCTAATGCTTTTAAGCGATGTTCTTCTATCATTGGTTTCAAACTTGGATATGACTCTTTAAAGTGTTCAAGACGCTTACTATAACGATTACTTGCTTTAATTGTCTTATCCGAGATTTGTTCGCGTACATTTTGAATATTTTCATTGACTTGTTTTGCTAGTAACTCTGCATCACTACCAATTTTATCCTTAAGTTCATCAACACGTTGTAGTGCTTTATTAATATCAAGTGCATGTACAATCGAGAATGTCGTATCGGTAATAAAGATACCAATGAGTAAACCAGTCAGCACGTATTTTGTGACATCCGGTAGACTTTTGATCAATTCAACGACTTCAGGGTGTATTCCATAAACTAATACAAGTGCCATAATTCCAAACATAATCGAGTTTTTTAAACAAATTCGTCCATTCAGATTGAATTTATATGTTGAATAGTCCCACCAGCGAAGATGGAAGATTTTTTCCATTCCATAACTTGTTACATATTCAAGTGTACTAGTAACAACTACACCTAAAATAAAAATAAGTGGTGGGTAATACGTATATGGATCCAATACATAAAGTACAGCAAGTGCACCAAACCCATAGATTGGGCATATCGTTCCATATAAGAACCCACGCTTTACAAAATGTCGTTTACCAACACTGACATAGATTGTTTCGCAAACCCATCCTAGGAAGGCGTAAACAAAGAATGCTATGATGGCATCGAACAGATTCATTTTGATTCCTCCATGTTAAGTTTTGCATTACTTAACATTAGTTTAATACGATTTTCCTGGTTAATGCTACTTGCACCAGGGTCATAATCAATGGCCACAATATTTGAATATGGATAGTTATCTTTGATTTTACGCATCATTCCTTTAGCGACAATATGATTTGGTAAACAACCAAACGGTTGGCAACAAACAATATTATTCACATCAGATTCAATAAGTTCTAACATTTCACTTGTCAGTAACCATCCTTCTCCCATTTTTACACCTTTTGAGATGTAATCTGAGGCAATATTACTGATTTGACTAAAGTCTGACATTGGTCGAAAAACTCCATGTTTCTTTATTGCTTTAATCATCTTACGTTGCGAGTGAATGATATACTTAATCACAACTCGTGCAAAGTTACGATTCATTTTATTGATTCCATATAAACTGTAATCCAAAATCATATTCTCACAACAGTAGGCAATAAAATCCATCAATCCAGTCACAACAGGTTCAGCTCCTTCATTTAATAAGAATTCTTCTAAACTGTTATTTCCAAGAGGGGAATACTTCATATAGATTTCACCAACGATTCCAACTTTAACTTTTTGCTCATTACTTCTAGCAATCGATGCATAATCATCTAATATTTCTTTATAATTTGCTTTAATATGTAAGAATTTTGTTGAATGAAGACTGTCTGCAACTTTCTTTGTCCATTTCTTATCCATGGCATCAGTTGCACCTGCTTCAAGTTCATATGGCTTACATTGATTGGAGATCCACATTAGTAAATCACCATAAATAATTCCATAAATCGCTTTTATTAAGAAGCGATAAGTGAATGTAAATCCACTATTTTTTTCTAATCCATAGAAGTTTACTGAAATTACTGGGATATGTGCCATTCCATTATTTCTAAGTGCTTTTCTTAATAAATGAATGTAGTTACTTGCACGACATCCACCACCAGTTTGGGTAATAATCAAGGCAACTTTATCAAGATCATATGCACCACTTTTTAAAGCATCAATCATTTGTCCAACAACAAGTAGGGCAGGATAACATGTATCATTGTGTACGTTTTTTACCCCTTCATTCACTATATTTTGATGCTTTGTTTTAAGCAGTTCTACTTTATATCCTTCAGAAATCAATAATTCTTCAAGGATTTGAAAATGCATATGTAACATATTTGGAATAAGGATGGTATGCGTTTTCTTCATTTCTTTGGTAAATTCAACGCGTTCTATTTTACTCATTTGCTTCCTCCCGGTCTTCCATTGCTGCTAGTAATGAACGAATTCGTATTTTCACAGCTCCTAAATTATCAATTTCATCAATTTTAAGTTGTGTATACATTTTATTGTTTTCATGTAAGATGTCGTGAATTTCATCCGATGTAATGGAATCAAGTCCACAACCAAAACTTACAAGTTGTACAAGTTCACAATTTTCAATATTGGCAATATAGTTTGCTGCTTGATATAAACGAGCGTGATATGTCCATTGGTTTAATACTTGGAATTTTTCAAACTCAACTGTACGTGCCACACTGTCTTCAGAAATAACCGCACAACCTAGTGAGGTAATCAAACGATCAATTCCGTGGTTAATTTCAGGATCGATATGGTATGGACGTCCTGCTAAACAGATGATTTTTAAATCTTCTTTTTGTGCATACTCTAATGCTTCACGTGCATAGCTTTCAATTTCATTTGTATGGTTTTCGTATTCCGCATAAGCTAGATTACTCGCTTCAACGATTTCTTTTTTAGATATACTGTATCCTTGTTCTTTTAGATAACGACGGATTTTCTTCATAAAATCCTTTTTATCATTAACAGAAATATATGGATACATAAATGGAATTTTCACATCCATATTTGCTTGAATGACTTCAGGATAGTATGCAACAACAGGGCAGTTAAAGCAGTTATCACTAATTCCTTCATCAAAGTTATAAGTCATAGCAGGGTAGAATATTGCATCCAAATCCTTTTCTAATAAATTCACAATATGACCATGTACTAATTTTGCTGGATAACACGCTGTATCTGAAGGAATTGTATGTTGTCCCTTATTGTAAATCGCTTTACTAGAACGGTCGCTCACAATAACTTCAAAATCTAAAGCGGTAAAGAACGTATGCCAGAATGGTAAGTTTTCATACATATTAAGTACCATTGGTAAACCAAGTCTTCCGCGTTTACCTGGTTTTGATAGTTCCTTATACGATTCCAATTTTGCCATTTTTAAAGCATAAACATTTGGAATATCAAAGTTTGCTTCACCTTTAATTGGACGTTCACATTTATTTCCAGCAATAAGACGTTTTCCATCACCGAACGTATTAATTGTTAGGGAACAGTTGTTTCCACAAAGACGACAGTTTACTACTTTTGAAGTATGGGTAAAGTTTTCGACTTCTTCTTTACTAAGAATTGTACTTGTTCCATTTGATTTTTCTTGTGCGATTAGTGCAATTCCAAAAGCACCCATAAGTCCAGATATTTGTGGACGAACAACAGGTTTATCTAATTCTTTTTCAAAACTGCGTAATACAGTGTCATTTAAGAATGTTCCACCTTGTACAACGATGTTTTGTCCTAAATCTTCTGGATCTGCAATACGAATAACTTTATATAGTGCATTTTTTACTACTGAGATAGCAAGTCCTGCACTAATATCTTCAACAGTTGCACCATTCTTTTGTGCTTGTTTCACTGATGAATTCATAAAGACTGTACAACGACTACCTAAATCCACTGGATGTTGACCCATTAAGCCCATTTGTGAGAACTGAATAATGTCATATCCTAAAGAGTTGGCAAAAGTTTCAATGAAACTACCACATCCAGAACTACATGCTTCATTTAGAATAATCTCATCAATGCGATTATCTTTGATTTTAAAACACTTCATATCTTGACCACCAATATCGATAATGAAATCAACATTTGGTTCAAAATGTTTAGCTGCAGTATAGTGAGAGATGGTTTCTACTTCACCTTGGTCCATATGGAAAGCTTGACGAATCAATTCTTCTCCATATCCAGTAACACCACTTCCAGCAATTTGAATCTCTGGATTGATTGAATAAATTTTAGTGAGTTGTTCTTGCACAACATCAACTGGATTTCCTTGGTTTGACGTATAGTTTTGATATAAAATCTCATGATTTTCATTTAGTAAAACAATTTTAGTTGTCGTACTTCCTGCATCAACTCCCAAATATGCTTTACCTTTATAGCTAGCAAGATCTACTTCTTGCACTTTCGCTTTTGCATGACGTTCTTTAAACTCTAAATATTCGTCATCATTATTAAATAGGGGAGGTAGACCTTCATGTGAGACTTTCACATTTGCTGCACGTTTTAATGCATCCATTAATTGTGCATATGTATAATCTTGAGTTTCACTTTCTGCACTAATTGCAGCCCCTAAAGCAACAAAGTATGGTCCCATTTCTGGAAGTGTCGCCTGACTTTCATCAATTTTTAAAGTTTCAATAAAGCGGTCACGTAAGCCTTTATTAAAGGATAAAGGACCACCTAAGAATAGAATATTTCCATCAATGGTTCTTCCTTGAGCAAGACCGGTAATGGTTTGATCAACAACAGCTTGGAAAATACTAGCAGCTAGATTTTCCTTTTGAGCACCTTGGTTCAATAATGGTTGAATATCCGTTTTCGCAAAGACTCCACAGCGTGAAGCAATTGGATATAATTTTGTATAGTTTTGTGAGAGGGAATCAAGTTCTGCCAAGTCGACATTGAGTAGCGTTGCCATTTGATCGATAAATGCTCCAGTACCACCGGCACATGTTGAATTCATTCGTTCCTCTAAAGCTCCACGTAAAAAAATAATTTTTGCATCCTCACCACCAAGTTCAATTACAACATCACTGTCATTGTGATATTTTCTAACTGCTTTGGTTGTCGCAAAAACTTCTTGTACGAATGGTAAATTAGCATTGTTTGCAATTCCTAAACCAGCACTACCAGTTAAAGAAATCTTGAATTTATGATCCTTAATAATCGGTTTTAATTCTTCAATCTTTTCTAGTGCCATTTCACGAACTCTTGATTTGTGACGTTCGTAACTTTTATATACTACTTCATTTGTATCATTCAAAACGACTGCTTTGATCGTTGTTGAACCGATATCTAAGCCTATTTTATAAGTCATATTTATCGTTCCCTCATTTTCCATATGTGTCATTCTAACACAAAGGTTTGCCAACATTCAATCATTTGCAACCCTTTGTTTACGTATTAAAAATGTAAAATGCTATATTTTATAAGAAGTTGAGAAAATAAAGCGGTTTCATTGGACTTTCATGGGTATTCTAATGTGTTTAGATGCATTTTATGATATACTTGATTAAGGAAATTTACATACCAAAAAGAATAAAAGAAAGAGGATTATAATATATGGATACAGTAAAAATATTTGCGTTAGGAGGTCTTGACGAAAACGGTAAAAATATGACCGTGGTTGAGATTAACGACGTAATCTTTATCGTTGAGGCGGGAATCATGATTCCAGATAGCGCCTTACTAGGAGTGGAATATGTCATTCCTGATTTTAACTACTTAATTGAAAACCAAGAGCGAATTGCAGGGATTTTCATTACTCATGCACACGATGATGTAATGCGTGCATTACCATTCTTGCTTAAACAGATCAATATTCCTGTTTATACAGGGAAGTTTACATCGCTTTTTGTGCATGACTTATTACATGAAGCGGGAATTAATGAGTACATTCTTCATGTCGTTGATCGCTCATCGACATTTAAAATTGAAGGTGTGCCAGTTCGTACCTTTGCGATGACACATGCATCACCAGATAACTTTGGAATTGCTTTTATGACAAGCCAAGGTGCTGTTGTATTCTCAGGAGAGTTCATTGTTGATTACAATAGTTTAAGTGATGAATACCGCATGGATGTGAATGTGCTAAGTGAAATTGGAAACAAGGGTGTTCTAGCATTACTAAGCGAATCCGTTAGTGCTACAAATGAAGGACACACAGCACCACACCACCAAATCAAAGAGAAGTTAGAACCAATCTTTGAAGAAAGTGGTAAGAATCGTCTAATTGTTGCTTGTTACCGTCAAAGTCTATACCGCATTATGGAAATATTAGACATGGCGATTAAATACAAAAAGAAAGTCTTTATTCGTGATAAAGAAATGATTAAAACGTTAAAATATCTTGATGAACTTGGTTACTATAAATTACCAAAGAACATGATCATTCCACGTGATCAATTTAAAAATGATATGAAAAATGTTGTGATTTTAGTTACAGGTCGTGGAAAACGCTTGTTCCTTAAGATTTCAACAATTGCGACTAATGAAGATAAATATGTAGAAATGCAAAAGAATGACACAATTGTTATTACAAGTCCTGTGGTTAATGGGACTGAGCATGAAGCAGTAAATATGGAAAATGAAATCTATAAAGAAGGTGGACGCATTTACTCTTTTAAAGCAAAAGATGCTGCAAGTATGCACCCTTCAAAAGAAGATTTAAAAATGGCATTATTTCTATTTAAACCAAAATACTACATTCCAGTAAAAGGTGAATATCGTCATTTGATTGCGAATGCTAATTTAGCAAGTTCAATGGGATATGATGATGACAAAATCATCCTATTAGACAATGGACAAGTGGCAACATTCCAAAATAAAAAGCTAATTTCTACAGATGAAGTGATCAAACTTGAAGATCAACTCATTGATGGAGATGAAAATTGGGATGTAACTGGGGTTGTTTTAAAAGACCGTGAATGGTTGTCAACAGATGGTGTGATGATTATTGGTGTTACACTAGATAATCGCACAAAGAAAATCATCAGTGGAATTGATGTACAAACAAGAGGTCTTGTATATTTAAAAGATGCAGATTACTTAATTAAAGAAGTAATGAACATCATGAAAAAAACAATCGAAAAAGCAGTAAAAGATCGCCGTTACGATAACTTAGAATGTCGTGCAGAAGCAAAAGATAAAATCAGTAAGTATTTGGTTAAAGAAACAGGGAAACGACCAATGGTTTTACCCGTGATTTTAGAAACAACAAACGTATAATAATAGGTGGGCAGAATATGGCGAAAAAGAAAACAACAAAAAGAACAAATAAAAAGAAGAACCGCGCTTTAGAAAGTGAGGTTCTTCTCTATGTCTACTGTTTACTTTTTATTACAGTAGCACTTATCGGGTTATTAAGTGTTGGACTTGTTGGGGAAATGTTAAACCATGGAATGCGCTTCATTTTTGGGGAAAGTACACCAGCAGTATTTGCACTATGCATCATACTTTGTGTTTATTACATGATTAAGAAAACCTTACGCGGACTCAACACAAAACTTGTCATAATGACAATTATTGGATTTTTAATGATGCAAACCTTTTTAACAACCTTTATGGATGTTAACTTCAAAGGGCAAGCATTTTTAAATTACTATCTTAAGAATACAAGTAATATACTAAGTGGTGCATTTCATGCAGGTGGAGGAATCATCGGAGCACTTCTTTACAGTCTATCGACGATCTTATTTGATAAAAGTGGAACTTATATCTTACTTGCAGGACTCACACTGATTTATATTGTTGTAGCTTTACGTAAAGAAGATCGTGAGCGTATTAAAGCGATGTTTACACGTATGGGTGAAAAACATGAAGTGCGTAAAGAAAATCGTAAAATTAAGCGCGTCGCTGATAAAGAAGCAAAGATTTTAGATTATGAAGAAGTGGAAGAAGAACCAACCGAGGATTTTGCAGATTTACTATATCAAGATACACAACCAACCAATGTTGGAATATTAGCTGATGACTATGATGAAGTAGATGTACTATCACCTGCAGAACCAACACCAGAAGTAGTAGAGCAAACATCAACAAATGAACGTACGGTTTCAACAGACTACTCAAGATATAAACTTCCAAGTTTAAACTTACTTGCCATTCCTGAACGAAAAGGGAAGAATAGCAGTAATGTAAATGCAGCAAATGAAGCAGGAAAACGTCTTGTGTACATTTTGAAGCAATTCGATGTAAATACACAACTTGTGGCAACACATATCGGACCAAGTGTCACAAAGTTTGAATTAAAAGTTGAAGAGGGTGTTCGTGTTAATAAAATCAGCAATCTTCAACAAGATATAAAAATGGGACTAGCAGCTAAAGATATTCGTATTGAAGCGCCAATTCCAGGAAAAAGTACTGTCGGTATTGAAATCCCTAACCAAGAGAAAACCTTAGTAAATATTCGTGATTTATTACGCACCATTCCACAAAGTAGTGCAAATAAGAAACTACTGTTTGCTTTGGGTAAAGATTTGATGGGGAATAATGTTTATGGCGAACTAAATAAAATGCCTCACTTACTAATTGCAGGAGCAACCGGAAGTGGGAAAAGTGTTTGTGTAAACAGTATTATTACTTCATTACTGATGCGCACAAAACCAGATGAAGTTAAAATGTTGCTTATTGATCCAAAGAAAGTGGAATTTACGATGTATGCAAATATCCCGCACTTACTTGGACCAGTAATTACCGATGGAGATAGTGCAAATCGAGCACTTAAAGTGGTCGTGAATATCATGGAAGAACGCTATAATTACTTCTCACAAGCTGGTGTTCGTAACATTGCCGGATATAATGAGTTTGTCAAAAAGACTGGGGCAAAACCATTACCATGGATTGTCGTAATTATTGATGAACTTGCCGATTTAATGTTAGTTGCTGCTAAAGAAGTAGAGGCAAGTATTCAACGTATTACCCAACTTGCTAGAGCTGCAGGTATTCACTTGATTGTTGCAACGCAAAGACCAAGTGTTGATGTTATTACTGGAGTAATTAAGGCGAATATTCCTAGTCGTATTGCTTTTGCTGTAAGCTCGGCAATTGATTCACGTACCATTTTGGACCAACAAGGGGCTGAGAAGTTGCTTGGACTTGGTGATATGTTATATATTCCACAAGGTGAAAACTCACCAATTCGTGTGCAAGGATGTTTTGTCTCAGATGATGAAGTTGAAGCGATTGCTGCAGCTAGTTCAAAACAGGCTGGACCTAACTATGAAGATGCTTTCTTACGCTTAGAAGAGCACGATGGACAAGTAAACAGTACAATTAGTAGTGATCCGCTATTTGATGAAGTATATCAATTTGTCGTAGAATCACAAAAAGCCAGTACATCATTTATCCAAAGAAAGTTTTCAATTGGATACTCACGTGCTGCACGTCTTATCGATTTACTAGAAGATCAAGGAGTTATTGGACCAGCAAATGGTTCCAAACCACGTGAAGTCTATCGTAAACCTGTACAAGACGAATAAGGAGAAAACAATGAATTTAAAAGTTATTAAAGAAACAAAATTCAAAAATATCGTAATTAGTGTACGTTTTCGTTCACCATTACATAAAGATAGTGTTGCACCAAGAATGGTAATATCCGACTATTTAACCAATGTCTGTAAGCAATATCCAACCAAAGCAAGTATTGTAGATAAACTAAATGCAATGTATGGTGCAAGTATTTCAAGCAATTATATGACCTATGGAGATAGCCAAGTTGTTGAACTACGTGCACGTATTATTGATCCATCTTATATCGACTACAAAGAAGATTTAATTATGGAAGCAATTGCTGTCATGAAAGCATTTTTATATGAACCATTAGTTGATGAAAATGGAAAGTTATATAAAAACTACGTAGATGAAAGTATTCGTATGACGCTAAGTAAAACAACTCGTATGTATGATGAACCAAGCCAGTATGCTTCAAGTAAAGCGTTACACGAAGCAGGAAGAGGGTATGCACTTGCTAATCAAGTCCTATTTTTTGAAGATGAAGTAAAAAACATTACACCGGATAGTTTACTTGAGGCTATGCAATCCATGATACAAGATGATGTTATGGAAGTACTCGTTATCGGTAATGTAGACGATTCTACAATCGAGCAAATCAAGAATGCATTTATCAGTGATGCGAAAATCATACCTGCTGTATCTTATAAAGTGGATGCAAAACGTAAAGATAACTATATCGAAGAATATCGTGATATTAGTCAAGCGTATATCTCAATGGTCTATCAAACCAACATCAACAATCTTGATGCATCTTATTGGAAATTAGCAGTTGCAAATGCAATCTTCGGTCAAACACCGTCTTCATTGTTGTTTCGTGAAGTGCGTGAAAAACACTCACTTGCATATTCCATCCACTCTGGATTGCATCCATATGATGGAGTATTAAGTGTCAATGTTGGAGTAAATGAAGAAAATGTTGATAAGACAATCACATTGATAAAAGAACAATTGGAACGTGTAAAACAAGGTGATTTTGATCATAGCATCATCCAAGTGGTTAAGGATATGCTTGCCAATTCATTTATGACACAAATGGATGATTTACATGGTATTTTGAACTTTGGTTACCGCAATATGATTTTGGCAACAGATGTAAGTGTTGAAGAAATCATCAAACAAATTTATGAAGTAACACTAGAAGACATCAAAGAAATAATGTCTCAAATTGAGTTGCTTACTACATTTGTCTTACGTAAAGGAGATGAAAACTAATGGAAACAATTACAAATCATCACTTTAAGGAAAGCTATATTAGTGAAACTTTACCAAATGGTTTACATGTCATTTTATGGCAAAAACCTGGATTTAAGAAAAGCAATTTCGTGTTTGCAACACCATTTGGTGGACGTGATCACGACCAAAAAGATGAACATGGAAATGTTCATACATACCCAGAAGGAGTTGCACACTTTTTGGAACATAAGATGTTTGAAAAAGAAGGTAAGGATGTCATGGAAGAGTTTTCTAGTTTAGGAGCTAATGTGAATGCATTTACTTCTTATAACGAAACTGCATATTACTTTTCAACAACCAATAACCCAATCAAGCCACTGAATTTACTGCTTGATTTTGTTCAAGAGCTAACGATTACCAAAGAGTCTGTCGAAAAAGAGAAGGGGATTATCATTCAAGAACTTGAAATGTATAATCAAATGCCTGATGCTCGTCTATTTAGCGAGTTATTTGCTTCCGTTTTTGATATTCACCCAATGAAACATGATATTGGTGGTACTGCAGATAGTGTAAATGCAATTACACTAGAAACACTATATGAATGTTATCAACTAAATTATCATCCAAGTCGTATGATTTTAGTAGGAGTTAGTGGACATGATCCAAAAGAATTAATGGAAACCATCAAAGAAAATCAAGCTAAGAAAACCTTTGAACTTCCATATCAAGCAAGTCGTATTTATGTGGATGAACCAATAAAAGTTAAAACACCACATGCACAAATTCAAATGGATATCACTACACCAAAAACAGCATTAACTTTTAAGATGCCAGGAATCCGTGATGCAAAACAAGCAGAACTATATGAATGGGCAATTACCTTTGCTCTAGATGTTGCATTTTCACCATTAGCAAGTAAATATCAAGAATGGATGGATCAAGAAATTATCAATGATTCTTTCTCATATGACGTAGAATTCACAAAAGATTATGGACTTATCGCATTTAGCACAGAAACCAATAAGATTGAAGAATTCTATGCAACCATTAAACATGAACTACAAAATATTTGTGACTTTGATGAAAAAGAACTCGAAAATATGAAGCGTCGTGTATATGGAAGTAATGTAACATCGCTTAATAGTTTTGATTCCATTAGTATTGGATTTGTTCGTACATACTTTGCAGGATTGGATTTCTTTGAAAGTCTAGAAATTGTGAATAAAGTAAATAAGGATGTCATTAAAGAGGCAAGTGCTCTAATTGATATCAATAATACATGTGAAGTTGAAATACTTCCAAAAGATGGCAAATAGTCATCTTTTTTATTTTCTGTCATCGTTTGTGCTATTATACATATAGAAAGAGGTACTATGAAAACACTCTATATAAAACAAAAAGTATTCTCGATAGGAGAAAAATTTACCGTTTTCGATGCAAATGAAACACCCATATATTGGGTTGAAGGAAGCTTCATGGAAATACCTAAACATTTTACAATTTATGATGCAAATGGTGAGTTTGCAACAATAACCAAAAAGGTATTTAGCTTCTTACCACGGTTTTATGTTGATATTGATGGTTATGATGTCGCTACCATTTACCGTGACTTCTCATTTTTTCATGCAAAATATCACATTGAAGCTGATGGCATTGAAGTAAGTGGTGATATATGGGATATGAACTTTACAATCACACTGCAAAACCGACAGATTGCTTCGATTCATAAAGAATGGTTTACTTGGGGTGATTCTTATGTAATTAAAATTGATGATGATACTTATGAAAAACTAATTGTTGCACTTGTCATTGCCATTGATCGTGTGAAGTTAGATAGTAATAATTAATTCAATAAACTCTATGATAACCATCATTGATATTCTGTGATGGTTTTTTTATCTTCTTTAGGATACTTTCTTTTTCTTGCCTATATATACGTGACAAGAAAGAAAAGAGGTGTTATATTGAATCATTTTGTAATTGTAGGTCGAATGGTAGAAAAACCAGAACTTCGTTTAACTAGCTCAAATATTAAATTTGCAACTGCTAGTGTAAAAGTAAAACGAAACTTTAAAAATGCGGATAATGTATATGACTATGATGTATTTCAGGTAACGCTTTGGCGTGGTATTGCTGAAGATGTAATTGATGTTTGTGAACCTGGAGCACTCGTTGGTGTTCGCGGTCGAGTACAAACAAGTTTTTATACAAGCGAAGAAAATAAGACCTACACAAATTATGAATTCGTTGCTGAGAAAGTAAGTTTCTTAGATCACGAAGAAAAATAGGGTAGAGGGAAAGAAATATATTCTTTCGCCCCTCCCATTGCACCGTACGTACGGTTCTCGTATACGGCGCTACATATGTATTAATCAC
>NZ_SODD01000054.1 GCF_004365815.1 Breznakia blatticola | reverse complement strand
TACCATCACAAGAAATGCTTTAAAGACACATAAATTATTCAGTACTTATCAGTGATTTATCGAGACTTGGTATGCACTGGTTGAATTAAGCCAAAAAGTTTATATCAAACATTAAAGTACCAGGAATCATTTAACGCTGATATGCCAAGTGATTATATCGTATTTGATACAGAAACAACAGGAACAAGTTCATCCTCAAAAATCATTGAGATTGGTGCAATCAAGTATCGAAATCATGAGATGGTTGATGAGTTTCAGTGTTTTATTGACCCAATGGTACACATCCCTTCATTTATTACCAATCTTACTGGAATCACGAATCAAGATGTTGCTGATGCTCCCTTATTCCATGAAGTTTATGAACACTTTCTAACTTTTATTGAAGACTTACCACTTGTTGCACACAATGCTGCATTTGATATTGGTATGATGGATGCAGAGTGCACTGCTGCAAATCTTCCTTCATTAACGAATCCTGTTATTGACACAGTGACTTTGGCTAGACGTGTAATCCCTAAGTCAATTTGTGGAAATCACCAACTTAGTACGTTAAAAGAGTTTTTTGGACTTGTCGCGATAAGTCATAGGGCCGTTGCTGACTGCGAAGTTTGTGCAACCGTATATCAATATTATTGTGCAAATCGATCAACATTCTAAAAAGGACAATGTCATATGAATGAATTTCATATACATCGTCCTTTTTTATTAGCTTTGTGCGTATGCACATATTCGATTCATATCACAAATAATGAATCGCTTCTTCTTCATTATTAAATAACCAGCATCCTGTAATACTTTAACTTGTCTAGATACACTTTCACGTGTACTACCAACAAATTCAGAAAGCAGAGTAATCGATAATGGAAAATCAATCTCTCGACCTTCTGATGTATCCTTTCCAAAATCCTTGGCAAGCTTCCATAATCTTGCAGCCATTTTCTTATCCAGTCGTAATACATTTGTTGCATTTTTACTCATATGATACATCCGTCGAATACGTAAACTCATATGTTCCATTACATGATTTAATAAAACTTCATCATGCATATATACTTGTTTAAAACTCTCACACGAAATAACTAACAAACGCACATCTGTAATGCATTGCGTTGAACTACTACTTTTTTGTCCATCTAAGATTTCCTCATTCATAATTTCACCTTTACGATGAATAAATAAAATGCGACGCTCTAAATCATTTGTTTTCTTGTATGCAATAGCTGCACCTTCTAGCAAAATATATAAATCATCCACTTCTTGATGCTCGTTGTATAAGCATGTTCCTTTTTTTACTATACATACTTTTGCAGATTCTTCTATTTTTTTATACGAATCTGCTTTAATACCATCAAACAAAGTGATGGAAGAATCAGTACTTATAGCCATAGTCTACCTTTCAAATGTATATCGATATAAATCATTTGGATTTTGTGACAAACGAACATGAACACCAAAGCAGTGATATATTTCATCTGTTTGAATCAACTCATCTGGTTTTGAGTGACTTATGATACGTCCTTGGTCCATTAAAACGATATCAGAAGCATAGGAAAAGGCTTGTGGTAAATCATGAGCAACCATAATAATTGTTTTTCCTTGTCTATTTAACTTATGAAGTAAATCCATAATATCCAGTTGATATTCTACATCTAAAAACGTTGTTGGCTCATCTAATAAAATATAGTCAGTATCTTGTGCAATCATCATTGCAATATATGCACGTTGTCTTTCCCCACCAGACAGTGAAGTCAAATTTCTATGTAGTAAGTTTTCTACTTCAGCTTTTTTAGCAGCTTGTTGAATTAGCTTTATATCTTGTGGTTGTAGTGTCTTTGAAAATCCTAGATGTGGATAGCGACCATGTGATATCAGTTGTTCTACATTCATGTCTGGTATACTTCTTTGTTGCGGTAAATAACACATCATACGCGCGCGTTCTTCTTTTGATATTTGTGTAATATCTTTACTTTCTAACATGATTGTACCTGTATAGGAAAGATATTGATTCATCGCTTTTAGTAAAGTACTTTTTCCACTTCCATTTTTCCCAACAATGCAAGTAAATGAACTTTGTCTAATATCAAGAGATATATCATGCAAAATTTGGTGATGTTCTAAAACTACACTCAGTTGTGAAACTTTCATCATACTTGTAACCTCTTGCATCGACTTAAAATTAACCACAAGAAAAATGGAGAACCTAAAAACGACAAAAAAATCCCAACCGGAATTTCAAATGGTGCAAAAACTAGTCGTGCTAACAAATCACAGCCAAGAACAAGAATTGCACCTACAAGTAGTGTTGCAGGCAGTAAGTATCGATGATCATTACCTAATAGAGAACGCATCATATGCGGAACTAGCAAACCAACAAAACTTAGAATTCCACCAACACTAACACTACATGCTGCTAAAATTGCACCGATGAATATTAACATATAACGAGTTCGAACAACTGGAAGTCCTAATGAATTTGCCATCTCGTCACCTAGCATCAACACATTCATCCGTGTTGCTAAGACATATGATGCAATTAAGCAAACAATTACTACGAATCCAATAAATGGTAGACTTACACTTTGTACATGTGCAAAACCACCAATGAAGAAGGTGCTTTTGTCCATCACTGTATCTGGATATAAAGTAATTAGGGTGTCACTGAAAGCAGTTAGCAAACTAGATATCGCAACTCCAGCCATTACGATTGTTGATTTTGATACATTTTTTCTAGCAATAAAGAATATAAGAATTGCAGCTAGCAAAGAACCTGCAAAGGCAAAGATAGATTTAGCTACAAAAACTCCAGGAAATAAAATCGCTCCTAAGACAACAAAGAGACCAGCTCCTGAATTGACACCTATCGTTCCAGCGGATGCTAATGCATTATTTAATGCAGACTGAAATAGCAATCCAGCTACGGCAAGTGCACTTCCACATAAAATCGTTGCTATAGTTCGCGGAATTCGTACATACCATAATATGTTTCCTACAGTTGCATTGGTATGGTGAAATATATAGTCCCAAACTTCTTGAAAGGAAGTCTCACTTGAACCAAAGGAAATGCTTGCTAGTACAAGCAAGATAAGCACAAGAAATCCTAGCACTATAAACCGATTGAATTTCTTATTGGAAAACATCTGGATACACAATTTGTAGGATATATTCATACGCTTCAGCCCAACGTGAATTCGGTTTATAATGATACAAATCTTTTTCTAAATAATATACATGTCCTTCTTTCACAGCAGTTAATGTAGACCATGCAGGATCATCCTCCAACGATTTTTTAATGTTTGCTTTTGCCTTTGCTTCATCACCCATAGTTGTAAAGAAAATGTAATCAGGATCTTCTTTTAATATCGCTTCCATTGATATTGTATCTAATGGAAAGTCATCTTTTTGCGCAATGTTTTCAATTCCGATTACATCTAATATATCAGTAACTGTATGGTCTTTTGCAATTGCTTTTACATTCGTTGAAAATCCTCGCATAAATAAAGCAGTTTGCTTCTCTTTTTCTGAAGTAGGAATTTGGGCTAGCAAATTATCAATATCTTGTTTTACTGCTACCCCTTTTTCTTGATACGCATCTGTATCTCCTGTAATCATCGTAAAACTTTTTAATACGTTTAGATAATCATCAAACTTTTCCACTTTTGTGACAAATACAGGAATACTTGCTTCCTCTAATGATGTTGTTAGCGCCTTATGTCCAGCTAAATCATCACCTAAAATAACAAGATCTGGTTGTAAAGCGACAATCTTTTCCAAGTTTGGTTTCTTTACATCCCCTACAATTTCGACATCTTTATTTCCATTAATATAATCAAAACGATTTGCATCACTTGTTGTTGCTACAGGCATTCCACCTGCAAGTTTATAAAGATCAACCCATGAACTTCCAAGTACAACAACTTGCTTTGCATCTTTTGCAACCGTTACTTTATTTCCAATGCTGTCTGTAACACTTACAACTGTATTTTTCTCATCCTTGTTTTGTGTTGCATTTTGACAACCAAATAAAATAAAACAAGTAAGTAACATAGCAATAACTTTTTTCATAAACATTCTCCATTTCGTGATATTTATCACTATCATTGTACGCAGTTATAAAATAAAAACAACTAAAGAAGTTCTTATAGTTGCCAAACAAAATCTTATAAAAAAAGCGAGCATATTTACTCACTTTCAATGTTTCTCATCGCAATCAATGAATATGGTAAGGCCACAAATACAATTGCTCCTATTATATTTCCAATCGTTACAATTCCAATGTTATAAAAGTATCCTTCGATACTCACAAGAACGTCACCAGGATGAATTAAAGATACACTTAGCAGTGTCATATTAGCTACACAGTGTTGAAAACCCATTGTTATAAAGGCATATAAACACCAAAACAACATAATTAGTTTACCACTTTCACTTTTCATCTTGTAGTAACACCACATACCTAGACATACAAGCGTATTACATAAAATTGCCTTACAAAGTAATTCAACAGCAGAACCATGCATTTTATCCATCGCCCCATGTGCCATGAATTCACCAACCGGTCCAGTATCTAATCCAGTACCAACAAATAAGAATGCAAGAATAATTGAACCAATCCAATTACCAATGAAACTAGCTACGAGCACTTTAATCACTTGTTTTGTTGTGACAGTTTTTTGTATCCACCCAATCACCATCGCTAACACATTCCCAGTAAATAGTTCACCACCCGCCATTGTTACTAAGCTTAGTGCAATTCCAAAGGATGCACCCATCATTGGTTTTGTAAAAGCAGAACCTGCAAGTTGTCCACCAACTGTATAAGATAATAAAACAGCAAACCCAACAAACATTCCTGCAATCATACTTGATACCGTGTATCCAGCTGGATTTGCCGATAATAGTTTCGCTTTCTTTTTTGCAGTTTTGCTTACTGCCTCAATTCCATCGTTAAACATAGTTCCTCCCGAATTTCATACAAGAAGAAGTGTACCATAGCAAGCTAGTGATGAAACATATCTTTTTAAACAACTTATCATATATGTAAACATATAACACACTTAAGAAATAGTCGTTTATATATAGGTGTTTCCTTATTTATATGATATACTTTCAACGAAAAAAGGAGAAAAAACATGGCCGATATACCTGCATGTCCTAACTGTAATGAGAATTACACGTATGAGGACCGTGGACTGTTTGTTTGCCCAATGTGTGGCAATGAATGGACACAAACTGATACCGACCTGCTAGCAAGTCAAAACGAAGTCAAAGATGCAAATGGAAACATACTACAAGCTGGTGATTCTATCAGTATTATCAAAGACTTAAAAGTTAAAGGAAGTTCCTCCGCATTAAAAGTGGGAACCAAAGCAAAAAACATTCGTTTAATTGATGCTAACGATGGACACAACATTGAATGTCGCATTGATGGTTTTGGTATCATGAAGCTAAAAAGTGAATTTGTAAAAAAAATCTAGTTCTCATCAACTAGATTTTTTTTAACGTGATGGATACTTCTTGCTTTTGGAAAGATCCATTTATTAATTTCATAATGTTTTAACTTTCGTGTCATTTTCTTCGTATTTGCAACACGTTTGCTTTCGTGTTGATACGAAATAAGAACCAGACTTAACACAACAAGAAACATTCCAGTAGTGATCATGACATATTGTTTCGCACTCATTAAGGCAAGTACATCAGCACTTGGTACGAAAGTTGCAATAAATACAACAATTGTTGATGCTAAACCAACACCACCAACTAGCAACTTCATATATTTGCCACCATGAATTTGAAAGTCACGATGTACTCCTCTTTTGGTAAAGATAATACGCAAGTAACTTACAAACAATAAAATGTATGTCACCATATACATCATAACAGTTAATGACATAGCAATTTTAAATGCACCATTATTTCCACCAAACAGTAATGTAAGAATTGCACCTACAACACTTACAATTCCTCCTTGCAGCATCACAAGTCGAACAGGTACTCCATTTTTATTCACTTTTTTAAAATATGGAGGCAATAGTTGGTCTTGAGCAACAGCATACAATGTTCGAACAGGTCCTACGACCCATGAACTAACTTCTCCAACCATTCCAAGAACTAGCAATAATGCAACAACTCGAATCAAAAACGATAAACTTGGAATGACTTGCTCTATTGCAATTTGAATTGCCTGCAATACTCCACTATTTAAAGATAATTCGTTAGCAGGTACAACAATACCTACAGCTAATCCTCCTAACGCATCTAGAGCAACTGCAAAGAAAACTAATGCTAGAATCGCAATTGGATAATCGCGTTTTGGATTTTTCATATTGCTTGCATAACTTGCACTAGCTTCAATTCCAGCAAAAGCTAAAATAAATGGAACAAAGCTACTAATTGAAAATGAATGTTCAATATTTTCAATGTTCGTAACTAGTGACAAATCAATTTGTGATGGATGTCCTTGCACCAAGTATGTAACTGCTAGAATTAAAAATATAGCTGAAGGAATAATAATTCCTCCGATAAAACACACTTTAACAATAACATCTGTTTTTGAAATTCCTCCAAGTTGAGAAAATGTTAACACCCAAAATATCAGTAAGAATATTATATATTTTAATACTGGATTCGTATTTAAACTTGGCATGTCTAAGGCAAATGATAATGCTCCAATAATAAAGTAAAGCATCGTAATGAAGTTGATGGTATTTTGAAGCCACTGCATACATACAGCAACAAATCCCATTCTTTCATTTAATGCATTTTTAATCCAAGTAAAAACCCCACCTTCTTCCCAGCCATCGATGGTCGCCATTTCTGCAGAACATAATGCAACTGGCAAAAACCAAACAAAAGCTGCCGCTACTAAAAAAATAACAGCAACCATTCCAGATTGAGCAAAAGCCGGATATTCATCTGCAGACATCAACATGGATGCAGTCAAAGTAAAAAATCCAAACAATGTTAATTTCTTTTTCATTCACTTCTCCTCTATTCATTATAAGCATAAACATAAAAAAAGCCCACACATAAGCATGAGCTTCATTCATTATATACATTCATTTTTATTATTGTTTAAAACGATGTAAAAAAGCTTTTGTTCGATCATGTTTCGTATGTTCAAACACTTCTTCAGGAGTTCCTTCTTCTACAATTACTCCTTGATCCATAAAGATGATTCGTTTACTTACATCTTTAGCAAATTGCATTTCGTGTGTAACAATCGCCATCGTTAGACCTTCCTTTGCTAAGTCTTGAATAACCTTTAATACTTCTTCAACCATTTCTGGGTCAAGTGCACTAGTTGGTTCATCAAACAGCAATACTTCTGGATCCATACATAATGCACGTGCGATTGCGACACGTTGTTTCTGTCCTCCAGATAGTTGTGTACTAGGCTTAGAAGCAAAGTCACTCATACCAACTTTTTCTAAATACAACATCGCTTTTTCTTTCGCTTCTTGTTTGTTTCTTTTTAGAACTTTGATTTGTCCTATCATACAGTTTTCTAAAACATTCATATTATCGAATAAGTTAAAACTCTGAAATACCATCCCAACTTTTGAACGATATTGGTTTAACTCTAGACTTTTCACATCTTTATCATGGAAGTAAATACATCCTCCATCAGGATTTTCTAATAAGTTAATGCAACGAAGTAGTGTACTTTTCCCACTTCCACTAGATCCAAGAATACTGATGACTTCCCCTTTATCAATATGGAAATTTACATCTTTTAAGACTTCTTGTTTACCAAACGATTTCTTTAAATGCTCAACCTTAATAATTGTAGTATCCATATTACACTCCTCTTTCTAACGTTTTTGGATGTCCCATACGTTTTTCAATTAGATTTAAAATCACCGTAGCAATCGTTGTAAGGAATAAGTAGACCAAACTAGTAACAAAGAATGTTTCTGAGAATTGATATACTGAACCAGCAACACTTGTTGATTGGAAGTATAAATCAACAACACCGATTACATTTAACATACTACTATCCTTAATATTTACAATTAATTGATTTCCAATTGAAGGTAATTGATTTTTAATCGCTTGCGGTAAAATGATAAACATCATTGTTTGTAGGTTTGTCATTCCAATACTACGTGCACCTTCTGTTTGTCCTTTATCAATTGATTGAATCCCTGAACGAATGATTTCTGCCATGTATGCTCCTGTATTTACAGAAATAATAATCATACCAGCTGTTAATGGTGTCCATTGTAGGATTGGTTTTAGTAAATAGTATAGGAAGAATGCTTGAACCATCATTGGCGTACCACGAAGCACCCAAACATAAAAACCTACAAATGCATGACTAATCTTTTTACATATTTTTACAAGCAAGGAATCACTTTCTTCAACTGTGAAGCTACGCAATGTTCCAAGTAGTAGTCCAATAAGTAATCCAAATAATGTACCTACAAAAGCTAAAATCAACGTAATTTGTACACCATAAGCAAATAATGGCCAATACTCTTTTGCGATATTTGTTACTTTCGCGAAGAACCCTTGATCTTTAATAGCAATACCATCTGTTGGTTCACCTGTTTCAGGTTGATTTTTACGTGCGGATTCCATGTATCCAACACGCTGTTCATCACTAATTTCATCAAGAGCTTTTTGAACTTTTTCATAGAACTCTGCTCCACGACTTCCTTCTTTCAATCCAATGGAAACACTTGTATCAATATCAAAGCCTTTATCTTCTGCAAAGTGCACAATCGTTAAATCTGGGTTTGATGCGACAACTCCTTGCGCAACTGGAAGTTCCGCTGTAATTCCATCCACTTCATGTTTTTGTAAAGCAACAACCATCTCAGGATATGTCGCTTTTGGTGTAGCATGCTGTACATTTTCTATTTGATCAATGACGGTATCGTAGTTTGTGCTTTTTTGACCAATGATGTTTTTTCCACCAAATTGTTGAATATCATCATAACTCGCTTCTTCCCCATCACCACGAGTAATCATAACCATTTCTGATTCATAGTATGGTGTTGTAAAATCAATTCCTTTTTCTCTAGTTTCATCTGCTGTCATACCTGCAATAATTGCATCAATTTCACCAGATTCTAGTGCAGGTAGCAACCCTTCCCATGAAAGCTTTTTGATTTCAATTTCTTGTCCTAGTTTATCGGCAATATTTTGAGCAATCATAACATCATACCCATCACAATATCCCGCACCACCAATTGATACTGATGTATCTGTAGCGTTCATTGTTTGCCAGTTAAATGGTGTATAGTTACACTCCATTCCAACAACAAATGTATTTTCGTCATTTACTCGTGCTTTCTGTTCTTGACATCCCACTAGCATTGCAAGTGCAAATAAGCAAAGAAAGCCCAATCGTAATTTTTTCATCCTATATCCTCCAACTAAAAAATGCCAGCAAAAGCACAAGCCTACTGACATAGAAAATGAAAAGTAGATAGCGCTCTTACATAACGTAAACAGTGATATGGTTCTTCGCCATACCCCCATATCATGCATATACCTACACATAATATTCGGCAAATTTCCGCCTTCTATAAGTCACTGAATGTCTTCTACTTATAGATTCTAAAGATTTGCAACCTCTATCAAAATATTTGATTGTTGATGTGATTATATCACCTTAATTATAAATTACAAGTACCAAGACTGTAATTTGTTGAAAAGAAAACTATTTATTAGTTTTATCTTTACTTCGATTATCAATAACAGCAATCACTTCACCCATGATCTCTGTATGTACAGGTTCAACTGTATAGAATTGATTATGAATTTCATGATTCACTATGGATAAGTCTTGCACATGTAACTTACGACAAACAAGTGTGATGTCTGCCTCTTTGTAAGCCATAATGCCTTCTTTATATTCATATGCGTGCAATGAAGTATTAGCAAGTTTATTTCCATCTTTACCTGAAGTTTGACCTAGATATAATAAGTCTTTCTCATAGCTTTCATCAAACATACTAATGGTGAAAAAATCATTCGCCAACATAAAATTGTAGGTAAATCGATTTCTTCGAACATAGGTTGTTGCCACTTTTTTATTCCATATAATCCCAACAGTTCCCCAACCAATCGTCATCATATTGAAATGATCTTTTCCTCCTGCTGTAAGTAATGCGCTTTTTCCTTGAAAGATATCATATCCAGCAAGTTGCAATACTTCATGAATATTTACTTCATGATCCATAACTTATTCTCCTATTCTAATTTAACTGTGTTCCATTTAATTTATTAATTCGTTCCAATTCTTTTTCATACTTCTTCACAAGATAACTATGCTGTTGATCCAATGCAATAGAATCCATCAGTACTTGTTTTACAAATGGGTATGCCTTTGTCTTTTTTCCAGCTTCGATAAGAATCGCTCTTGTCATTGTATTGTCATACTCATCTTTTACTTTTTCTTGGATATCTTCTAAACCATATCCTGCTTGCAAGTATAATCCAACGATATTACTCATCCATCGTGAATATAACATATCATTCATATCTTTATCATCAAGCATGGCACTCTCTTGTATTTTCTCAAAACAAACATCAATCTTTTCTTTTAAATATTTGACGTCTGAAAACTCTTCTATAAACACATCCTCTGCTACATAGGTATATGTACCAAATCCATACTCAACAACGATTTCCTTTAGTGCTGTAAACACATCATCTTTTTCTCTAGCTGGTAGTTTGCGTGAAAACTTACCTACATACCCCAACAGATGGTCATATGACATGCCAACACGTTCCATATACGCTTCATCGATATTCATCAAAAACATGTGGACGATTTTCGCCATTTCAAGTACAGATGACATTTGTTCATCTTCGATTAAACTTTTTGCTTCTTCGTCGACAATTGCATCTAAATCATCGAGCAATCCATCAACATTATAGTATGTATCATCACTATTACGGTAGCGATTAAATAATACTTCTAATGTATGCATGAAGCTTGTATTCTCTATTTCATCAAGCAATTCATCTCGTTCATCACGTATCGCTTTAAACATTTCTACCAAACTTGGATTATCATGCAATACGGCACATGCAAACTGTTTTACAAACTCATAATCGGTACTTTCCACGAGTTCAATAATGTCATAATCCACCTCTAAATTTTCAAGGTCATTATCGCTTTCTTGATCTCCAATCCAAAGTAATGCAGCAATTGCATGTACGCAATCTGCATATGGAGTACATGCTCCACAATCACAATGTAAGATTTCTTCTGTAAAGCTATTTACGACTACATTTTGCCCATCGACAATAAATTTATATGTGTCTTCTTCTTTTTCTTGAAGTACAACTAACCCCGCATCATACATGCGAATTGCATCTTCAATAATTTTATTTTGATTAACCCCTGTTTTTTCATTCATATGTTAAACCCCTCTTATTTTATTTTACATGGTATGACGCATATATACAAATCAAAGAAATGTACAAAAAAATCAAGCATTCATTATGCCTGACTTTCTTTTATACCACATCGATATCATTATCTTTTGCCCACTCTAAGGCTTCATCTCTTTGGATTTGTTGCTTGAACTCAAGATATAATTTTTGCATTTTGTATTCATTTAATTTTCCTAAAAAACCAGTAAGCCCACCATTATTGTAAGCATCAACTAGCATTTGTCGGTTTGCTTCATCATGCTCTTGTTTAATGAAAGCGCGCGCAACACTAGCTTCATTCATTTCTCTTGAACTTGGAAGTGGGATTAAAATATCTCCATATTGACTGACAAAATCTTCAACAGTATATACTTCGTCATCATAAAAGAGACCATCTCCATCATCCACCATAATTGTTTGATCATCTGTATTGTAGTACATTCCGTCTACATCATCGATATCACAAAACGCTCTGAATAAATCGTCTTTTGAAATTTGCATAAATATACCCCCTTTTAACGATCATATCCTTCTACTATTTTTAGTATAGCACGAATATCTACGGTTGGAAGTTCTTTACTCAAAACACACTATGCTTCTTTTTTAAATCCATGCATCCAATCAACTTTGTGATAATATACAAAGAAGCAAAGACTACTTAGTCCCCACGTTAGTGGATATACCCAGTATACACTAACAATACTTTCGAAGAAGTATCCCATTATCGTTAAAAAACTTACACGGATCAAACACCAGCAAATCATCATCACGATCATTGGTACAAAGCTTTTTCCTGCTCCCCTTAAAATAGCAGATATACAATGCGAGTACGCTAGCAAGCAAAAAAACAAACTTGCTGTTCGTGCTCGATCTGTACCAAAAGCCACTACTTCAGGCTCATTATTGAATAATGCAATAAGTACAGGTGCAAATATAAATACTAAGATTCCAATAACTTCGGCAAGTATGACTGAACATATCATACCAAACTTAGCACCTTTTTTGGTACGTTCATAGTTTTCAGCCCCTAGGTTTTGACCAACAAAAGTTGTTAAGGCCATTGTAAAACTAGAAATTGGTAAGAAAGCAAAACCTTCAATTCTTGAGAATGCTCCACATCCTGCCATTGCATTTTCACCAAAAAAGTTAATATTACTTTGCACCACTACATTTGCAATCGCTATAATCGAATTTTGGAATCCTGAAGGTAATCCATAATCAATAATTAATTTAAACTCTTCTTTATGAAAACGTACTTCACGCAAATTTACTTTATATACATCGTCGGTTCTTGTTAGACGATGCAAACATAATAAAGCACTAACAAATTGTGCGATGATTGTAGCTATAGCGGCACTACCAACACCCATACCTAACACAGCGATAAAAAATAAATCAAGTACAACATTGATTAATGAAGAAATAATTAAGTAGTATAGTGGATGTTTACTATCCCCTATCGCTTGCAATATCCCAACAAAAATATTGTACATGACTAACCCTAGAGAACCAATAAAATATATCCTAAAATATTCAATACTCTGTGGCATGACTTTCTCTGGTGTTCCCATCAAATCCAGCATTATTGGAGCTAACCATGTTCCTAGTATCGTTAATAACACACCAGCAACTAAACCAAAAGCAATTGTTGTATGAATTGATCTAGACATACTATCATAATCTTTTGCCCCAAAGAAACGTGCAATAACAACTCCTGCTCCCATCGCAATTCCATTAAAGAAACCAACCATTAGAAATATTAAATTTCCTGACGAACTTACAGCAGCAAGAGCACTTGATCCTAAAAAGTTACCTACAATCAAGGAATCTGCCGCATTATATAACTGTTGAAATGTATTCCCTAAAAACAATGGCATCGCAAAGAATACGATTTTTTGCCAAATGGGTCCTTCAGTCATGGACGTGGACTCGCTTTTTGACACTCCATTCATAATTTCATCCCCAATCTTTACTTGTCTATTATTGTATCAAAAATAGGTTACATTGCCATCCCCTTTTTTACATGCACTAATTTTTATTAAGTCATGTATGCCATGCATCCTAAAACTATATATACATTTTTACAATTCTTTTGAAGTCTGTACAAATAAACGGACACGATTAATGGTATAATACAATCAATTAAGGAGGTATAGATATGCATAACATACAATGTCCACATTGTCACAAAACCTTTGCTTTAGATGATGCTGGATACGCCGATATTCTCAAACAAGTAAAAGATAAAGAATTTACACAAGAGTTGCATGAAAAACTCGAACAATTAGAAAAACAACATCAACAGGATTTGGATTTAGCAAACGAAAAAGCAAAAGGTACATTACGTCAAGAACTTTCAAAGAAAGAGCAAGAGTTACTTGATTTACAGTCAAAAATCGATGCAAGCGCACAAGAAAAGGAGCTTGCTGTCCATAAAGCGCAACAAGAAATGCAAGAACAAATTGCAAATCAACAAGCGAAAATATCTGAACTTCAAGCAAAAAGTGAAGCTCTTGATAAAGAAAAGGAATATGCAATCAAAGATGCACTTTCTGATAAAGACAAAGAACTATTGGAGCTCAAAAATAAACTCCATGCTTTAGAATTAGAAAACCAAAACAAGTTGGAAAAAGTACAACATGAAGTTGCCTTGAAAGAACGTGAAAGTGAATTAGAAAAACAAACATTAAAAGAGACATATGAGTTACAATTGCGCCTGAAACAAGAGGAAGTTGAAACCTATAAGGATTTCAAAGCACGTCAATCGACAAAAATGATTGGAGAATCACTTGAGCAATACTGTGAAAATGAATTCAATAAAATTCGTGCGACAGCCTTTCCAAGTGCACAGTTTGGAAAAGATAATTTAGCTGTTGAAGGTACGAAAGGTGATTACATCTATCGTGAGTTTGATGATATGGGTAATGAGGTTATTTCGATTATGTTTGAAATGAAAAATGAAGCAGATCAAACTACAACAAAAAAGAAAAATACAGATCACCTAAAAAAATTAGATAGTGATCGTACCAAAAAGAATTGTGAGTATGCTGTGCTTGTCTCAATGTTAGAAATGGACAATGACTTCTACAACAACGGAATCGTAGATATGTCTTATGAGTATCCAAAGATGTATGTCATTCGTCCGCAGTTTTTTATTCCACTCATCGGTTTATTACGCAATGCTGCACTTAACACACTTACCTACAAACAGGAAGTTGCACAAATGCGTGCACAAAATATCGATATTACCAACTTTGAAAGTGAATTAGATGCCTTTAAAGATGCCTTTGGTAAAAATTATGAACGTGCAAGTAAACGTTTTAAAGATGCCATTGATGGAATTGATAAAACCATTAAGCAACTGGAGAAAACAAAAGATGCTCTACTTTCTTCTGAGAACAACTTACGTCTAGCAAATAATAAAGCAAATGACTTAACTGTCAAAAAACTAACGCATGGAAACCCTACGATGAAAGCAAAATTTGATGAACTAAAAAGGGAAGATAACTAAATCTTCCTTTTCTTGAGTATTATCAGCAACATGGGCTTTTAGATTAGCTATTCAAAAACAAGGGGATGTTTTCTCCTATAGATAAACACCTGCAATATAGAAGTTCGGGGTTTATTGATTCTCAACATACT
>NZ_SODD01000053.1 GCF_004365815.1 Breznakia blatticola | reverse complement strand
TTCGGGGCTTTTATGTGCCATTGATGACAATTTAATAATTAAGGTTATTATGAATGTAAATTTACTCTTGACAATGGTCACTTCATAACAGGAGACAAAATGGCTAAAAAAATTCCAACAGTACTAGCAGATCAAGCACATTTTCTAAAGGGACATGCAAGTTGGTTATATTGTGATTCATGCAATAAAACAGTTGCATATCTTTGTTATGTGACATATCGATACTTTCGGTTTTCTTTTACATGTTCGTGTGGAGCAAGCGGAAGTGTTGAAAATCGTTTTGGTGATATAGATTTGAATAAACTTGCTTTGGGTACGCTACAGCGTAGTGAAGTCAATAAACGATACATTTGTGAAAAGGATGCAGCTGCTTTGTTTTCTGTAGTACCAAAAAATATACAATCATACAAAGCAACTGTTGCTTGTGCATCCTGTGATACACGATATGAGATAGAAGAAAGCTTTGTGTAAAATGAAATATACGATGGAGATTAAAAATGAAGAACTTTTCAATAGAAGAAATGCAAATGATGCAAAAATATATGCATGAGAAATATCAAGGATTTTGGCCGGATTTGAAACCAGAAGTAGCTAAAGAAATGCTTTTGTGGATGATTGGAGAAACAGGAGAAGTAATTGATGTCATCAAGAAAGATGGTGATATACAAATTATGAACCAGCCAGAAGTACGTGCGCATTTCATAGAGGAACTTTGCGATGTAATGATGTATTTCAACAATGTAATGTTGTGTTATGACATCACAATTGATGAATTTAAGAAAGCATATATTGAAAAGTATAATGTTAACATGAAGCGTTGGTAGTATATATTATCTAACGTTTGAAAGTAGGAGCACCATGAAAGAAAATATATATGATAATGATGCATTTTTTGAAGCATATCAAAAATTCCCACGTTCAGTGGAAGGTTTGTCTGCAGCAGGAGAGTGGCATGAACTAAAAAAATTACTTCCCGATTTTCAGAAGAAACGGGTATTGGATATTGGTTGTGGTTTTGGCTGGCACTGTGTATATGCAGCTAGTAAAGGTGCTACATATGTACTAGGTACAGATATTTCAGAGAAAATGTTAGCTGTTGCTAAAGAGAAAACAGATAGTGATGTAGTAACTTACAAGCAAGTAGCAATGGAAGATCTACAATTAGATGATGAAAGTTTTGATGTAGTAATGAGTTCATTAGCATTTCATTATACGCCAAATTTTGATCAAGTTGTACAAGTGATTCATAACGCATTAAAGCCAGGTGGGGTATTTGTATTCTCAGTAGAACATCCAGTATTTACTGCACAAGGCAAACAAGATTGGATTTATGATAGTGAAGATAAGCCAGCATATTGGCCAGTTGATAACTACTTTTTTGAAGGGAAAAGAGAAGCGATTTTTCTTGGGGAACAAGTAGTAAAATATCATCGAACGGTAACGACATATCTTCAAACATTGTTGAAATATGGCTTTTGTATCAAAGCAGTTGTTGAACCTGAACCAGCAAAAGAACTACTCGAACAAGTAGAAGGAATGAAAGATGAATTGCGTCGTCCAATGATGTTGCTTGTATCTTGTATGAAAAAATAGTATTGACATGGAAGCACTTTCATATTAAGATGAAAATGTAATTAAGGTTTGTTACTCTTTGGAGGCATTACCTTAGAAACGTTATAAAACGTTTTTAAGTATGCAATCAAAGAGTTTTTTTATTTTCTGAACGATTTGTAGTGCACGACAAATTGTTGTAAGAAATCCTTAAGATACCAAGAGATAGAAAGATTAGAAAAGGTGGAATTATGAGTAAAAATGAAAAGAATGAAAGAATTGCTAGTGAAGTATTAGCAGCCGTTGGTGGGGAACAAAACATTACCCAAGTAACACATTGTATGACTCGTTTACGTTTCAATTTAAAAGATGCAAGTATTCCTCAAGATGATACAGTAAAAGCAATTGATGGTGTCATTGGTTTAACGAAATCAGGTGGTCAATATCAAGTAATCATCGGACAAAATGTAGATAAGGTGTACCAAGCATTAATTGAAAATACAAATTTAAAAGGAGAATCAATGGTCAGTGATGAAGTTGATAAACCTAAAGAAAAACGCACATGGAAAACTATCGGTTCAGCAATCCTTGATGGTTTAGCAGGAAGTATTACACCAGCGATTCCAGTTATGATGGCAGCATCTATTTTCAAGATGTTAACTGCAGTACTCGGACCAGATATGTTAAACATACTAAGTCCAACGAGTGACTTATATGTATTATTTACTTTTGTGGGAGATGCAGGATTCTACTTCTTCCCAGTTATATTAGGATACACAGCAGCTAAGAAGTTTGGTGTGACACCAGTACTTGGTATGCTACTTGGTGCTATTATGATTCATCCAACACTTGTGGGTATGGCAGCAGAAGGTAATGCATTTACAGTATATGGAATTCCTTGTAATGTACAAAACTATGCAAGTACAGTATTCCCAATTATTATGTCTGTATGGGTGATGTCATATGTAGAGAAATTCTTTAAACGTATATTACCAGATGCATTAAAAGTTGTATTTAGTCCAACACTAACTATTGCAGTGATGCTTCCAATTGCGTTATGTGCATTAGGACCTTTAGGTTCATTCTTAGGAACATGGGTGGGAGAAGCCTTATTAGGTCTAGATAGTGTTGCAGGTTTCTTAGCGATCGCAATTATTGCTGCTTTATGGCAATTCTTAGTTATGAGTGGAATGCATACGATTATGATTACTTCAATGATTTTAATCTTCGCACAAAGTGGAAAAGAAGGTTTAGTAAGTGTTGCAGCAGTTGTATCAAGTATTGCTGTAAGTGGAATGTGTTTAGGAGCATTCTTACGTATTCGTAATAAAGAAGATAAATCATTATCATTTGGATATTTAGTAGCTGCCTTTATTGGTGGAGTATCTGAACCAGCATTATATGGATTAGGAATGAAATTCAAACGTCCATTTATCGGTTTACTAGCAGGTGGTCTTGCTGGTGGATTATATGCAGGATTAACAGGCGTTATTTCATACACATTAGTTCCTGTAGCAAGTTTCTTATGTATGACGGGATTTGCAGGTGGATCAACAACAAACTTAGTTAATGGTTTAGTTGCTTGTGGAATAGGGTTCATTGTAGCTGCAGTTGTTACATACTTCTTTGGCTTTGCAAAAGATGAACCAGCAATTGAGAAAAAATAGTATTTGATACATTGCAATACGAATACAAAAATCAATTGTATGGTATAATTTTATGTAATAAAGAAAGGGGAGCGTCATGAAGGCGATTAAAAAAATCAATAACAATGTTGCGATTTGTGTAGATGGCAATGGGAATGAATTGATTGCCTTTGGTAAAGGTCTTGGCTTTCCCCAAATGCCATATGAAATTGATAACTTAGATAGAATTGAAATGACTTTCTATAAAGTAAGTGAGCAATTTATGCAACTACTACAAGAAATTCCAGAAGAGATTTTCCAAATTAGTGCAAAGGTTGTACAACGAGCAAATAAGATCTTAAATAAATCATTAAATCCAAATGTTGTATTTAGTTTAGCAGATCACTTAAATTTTGCGATTGAACGTATGCAAAAATACCAAAAGATGAAATTTGCCTTTTCGTATGATGTTGAACAGTTATATCCAGTAGAAAGTGAACTTGGACGCTATACGTTAGAATTGATGCAAAGAGAACTATATATATCATTACCAAAAGCAGAAATTACAAGCATTGCTTTACACTTTGTACAAGCAGAAGATGATCCGAATATTGATCAAGAAGAAATAAAACTTGAGAAACTGATGGATAAAATCACTGAAATGTTAGAACAGGATTTTCAGGTGAAAATCATGCAAGAGGAATTTAATTACAATCGATTTGTGAGTCACATTCGCTATTTATTAAAACGGATGCAAGAAGGACAACAATTTATGGACACAAATGAAAGTATTGTAAGCAGTTTAAAAGCAGGTTTGCCTGAAGTGTATCAAGAAGCAAAGAAGGTGGCTGAAGTAATTGCACATTATTATCATGTAGAAAGTTCAGAAGAAGAACTTGCATATCTAATGATTCATATTAATCGAATATTGGAACAAGCAAGACAAAAAAAGGAGTAATCTGATGAAATTAATGATACGAGCAGATGATCTAGGGTATTCACGTGGAGTGAATTACGGGATCTATGATAGTGTAAAACATGGAGTAATCAATAATGTTGGCGTTATGGTAAATATGCCAGACACTCAACATGGAGTTAACTTACTAAAGGATTTAAATGTGTGTTTTGGGCAACATACAAACATCTGTGTTGGAAAACCACTGAGTGATCCAAGTAAGATTCCAAGTTTGGTGCAAGAAAATGGTGAGTTTAAACCATCTTCAGCATATCGTAATGCAACAGAAGATTTTGTTGATTTAGATGAAGTGATTTTAGAAATTGAAGCACAATATGAACGCTATAAACAATTAATGGGAAAAGAGCCAGAATACTTTGAAGGACATGCAGTAGCTAGTGATAATTTTCTGAAAGGATTAGAAATTGTAGCTAAGCGACATGGCTTGAAATACTTTGGCTTTGCTTTTGATGATAAACCAATTATTGTAAATGATAACAAGGTATTTATACATATGGAGGCAATGGATGCTAATTATGAGCCGTTTGCTATGATAAAACGAATTGTAGAAAATCCAAGTAAAGATGGATATGATTTAGTCGTATTCCATCCGGGTTATCTTGATGCAAATATATTGGAACAATCATCACTTACCATTCCTCGCACACAGGAAGTCAAACTTGCAACAAGTGATAGGTTAGTAAAGTACATGCAAATACATGATATAAAACTTTACACTTTTGATGATTTGTAATTTGAAGGCTAATTAAGGCGGAAAGGATTACTTATCTTTATCGCTTAATGTTTAAATTTTCTTTAGAAGTGATAGTATAAGAATAGTTCATAGGTAGTTTCCTTATTGGGTTTAGCCACTTCAATAATAGTCTATCTATGAATTTTTCATACACTAGATTTGGTCTTCTATAATTCCCTTCTCATTTTACAATACAGGGATTTTATTTCTTAAAAAGCACTATTGACAGCGGTTACATTAGATGATATTATACATTCTGTAAAGAGGACTGTAACTGTTTAACAGGCATAACCTATTTTAGCGCAATGAAGATTCTTTGTATCTAAAGTAGGTTTTTTTATATGTTTAATACGGAGGTAGAACTGTGAAATTCAAAAAAAAGATTAATAACAATTTTGCATTTGTTGAAGATGATGTTGGAAATGAATTTATCGTAACCGGTCGAGGTATCGGCTTTCATCATGATTTAGAGATAGATATAGACGAATCAAAAGTTGATAAAATATTTAGTACCAAAGATAACATTGCAGATAAAGGAACTTTTGAAACCTTGCTTAACATTAACCCTGATGTACTTGATGTAACATTAGAAGTTTGTAAGATGGCAGAGAAGAAACTGGATGTAACATTTGATAATAACACGTTTATTGTCATTGCAGACCACTTATCATATGCGATAAAACGGTATTATGATAATATTAACTATTCGTTAAGTATGTACTGGGAATTGAAAAAACTATATCCAAAAGAGTATAGGGTAGCCGTCGAATCGCTAAATTTAATAAATGAGCGATTTGGTATTTATTTAGATAAGACGGAAATATCGTTTATTACATATCACTTTGTGAACGTACAAAATGATACAACAATGCTTTCTGATACCATGAAGATGACTAGATTAATCAAAAAGATTATTGATATTGTTCAATATCAATTACAAATAGAATTAAATGAGGACTCATTTAGTTATAATCGCTTTATTAATCATCTACGTTATTTCTTTATTCGAAGAATTAGTGCAGATACTACGCATGTTAATGAAGTTGATGAATTAATTATTGAGACTGTCAAGATTCGATATCCAAAAGAGTATAAAGTTGCACAAACAATTGCTGATTTTGTACGACAAGAAGAAGGATGGAGTGTAAGTGATGATGAAACATTATATCTATCACTTCATGTACATCGACTATTAGAACAAGAGAATACAAAAAAATAAAAGGACTGTAACTGATACGATCAGGCATAACCAAATATTTTAGTAAATGCTTTAGGCATAGACTAGATGTTTGGTTTTTTTATTAATATAGCAATTAGCCAAGAAATAAAAGGAGGACAAAACATGGCCAATTATAAAGAGACAGCTAAAGAAGTTGTCAAGTTAACAGGGGGTAAAGGTAATATAACCAATGCATGGCATTGTGTAACACGCTTGCGTTTTAATCTTAAAGATAAAAACATACCCGATTTGGAAAAAATTAAGAAAGTTCCAGGTGTAATGGGAGCACAGTTTAGTGGTGATCAATTCCAAGTCATTATTGGAAACACTGTTGTTGACGTTTTTGAGGAAGTTGAAGAATTACTTGGAGGAACAGGTACTGGTGAAGCTTCATCTAATGAAAAAGAGGGAATTATCTCAAAATTAATGGATGGAATTTCTGGGGTATTTACTCCAATCATCCCAGCGTTAGCAGGTACAGGGTTATTAAAAGGGTTTTTAGCACTTGCTGTTCTTACAGGTATTTTAGATACAACAAGTGGGTTATATCAAATCTTAAACAATTTATCTGATTCTGTATTTTACTTCATGCCGTTTTTCTTAGCAGTTTCTAGTGCTAGAAAATTTAAAACTAGTGAGTATTTAGCGTTAGCAGTAGCTGGTACTATGATGTATCCAACATTCTTAGATATCGCAAAGACTGCGTTTATGGATCCAAGTGTTGTGAATATGACGATATTTGAAGTGATTCCTATTCCGTATGTAAACTACTCAAATTCAGTTATTCCAATTATCTTTTCGGTAATTTTATTGAAACATGTACACAAATGGGTACGTTCATGGATGCCTAAAAGTCTATCTTTAATGTTTACACCAATGATTACACTTGTAATAGTAATTCCTGTAGCATTAACTGTATTAGGACCTATCGGAAGTTATGCTGGAGAATATGTTGGAAAAGGTATGACATGGTTGTTTGACACTATTGGTCCACTAGGTGGGGTTGTATTAGGAGCAACATTCCCATTACTAGTTATGACAGGTATGCATTATTCTCTTGTACCAATCGCTTTTAGTAATCGTGCGGTACTGGGTTATGAAAATATGATTGGACCAGTTAATGGATGTACAAATATTGCTCAAGCTGGAGCTGCATTTGGAGTTGCAGTACGCACAAAAAACAAAGAAATGCGCCAAGTAGCAATATCTTCAGGGATTTCTGCACTGTTAGGAATTACTGAGCCAGCGATGTATGGAGTTAACGTAAAACTAAAACGTCCATTCTATTACAGTCTTGCAGGTGGGGCAATTGCAGCAGGGGCTGCGATTTTCTTCAATTGTCGTTCATTTGGAGGCGGTGGAATGCCGGGGTTAATGTCATTACCTGCATATGTTCATGTTGAAGATTCAATGAATGTTGTATGGATGGCAGTGTGTTTAGCTATCGCTTTTTTCTCAACATTTATTTTGACTATTACTTTAGGTTTCCAAGAAGATGCGGCTGAGGAAGTAATCGCAGAAGCAGCAGAAAAGAAAGCAATTAAAAACGGAACAAAACACCGTGTGTTTGCACCAATTAGTGGTAAATTACAACTGTTAAGTAGTGTTAATGATAATACATTTGCATCAGAACTAGTTGGAAAAGGTATTGCGATTCAACCAGACAATGGTGAAGTTGTTGCACCTATAAGCGGAGTTGTTAGTGTACTGCCAGACACACAACATGCTATTGGTATCGTCGGTGACGATGGAGTTGAAATACTTGTTCATATTGGAATTGATACAGTGAAACTAAATGGCGAACATTTTGATTTTAAAGTTAATAAAGGTGATCATATAGAAAAAGGTCAATTACTAGGAACCTTTGACTTTGAAGGTATCATAGCTGCAGGTCTTGATCCAATAACAATGGTTGTTGTAACAAACAGTAGTGATTTTGTAGAAATTATGAATGCTAATGATGAAGGCATAATTTTTAAAGAAGAAGAATTGCTTATCGTTTTATAAAATAGGAGGTCATTAAAATGAACATAAAAACAAATTTCCCAGATGGATTCTTGTGGGGTGGAGCAACTGCGGCAAATCAACTTGAAGGTGCCTTCTTGGAAGATGGTAAGGGTTGGTCAACTGCAGATACAGCATTATATACAAAAGAAAGAAGAAGTTTAGCTTCTATTACAAAACGTATGGAATCAAAAGATATTGACTTTGCTATGGAAGATAAAGAAGGAATTTATCCAAAGAGAACAGGGATTGATCATTATCATCATTATAAAGAAGATATCGCGTTGTTTGCTGAAATGGGGTTTAAAGTATATCGCTTTTCCATTAGTTGGCCTAGAATATTTCCAAATGGTGATGGAGAAGTAAATGAAGCAGGTCTTGCCTTTTATGAAAAACTTATCGATGAGTGTTTAAAATATGGTATTGAACCGCTTGTTACAATTTCGCATTATGAATTTCCTTTAGCATTAGCAAAGAAACAAAATGGTTGGGAAAGTAGAAAAACCATTGATGCATTTGTAACTTATGCAAAAACACTATTCACTCGCTATCGTGGGAAAGTTAAATACTGGTTAACGTTTAATGAAATAAATATTATTGGAATGACCGGGTATTTAAGTGGTGGTATCCTAGCAGATAATGTGGATAACTTTATGCAGGCACAGTATCAAGCAGCACATCACCAGTTTGTTGCTAGTGCATTATGTGTAAACTTATGTCACGAGATGTTACCAGAAGCAAAAATTGGTTGTATGCTAGCACGTATGGAATCATATCCAGAAACTTGTAAACCGGAAGATGTTATGGAAAGTATTTATAGTGATCATAACAATCTATTCTATTCTGATGTTCAAATACGTGGATATTACCCAACATATATGAATAAGTTCTTTAAAGACAATAACATCAATATTGTGAAGGAAGATGAAGATGATGCTATCTTACTAAATGGAACAGTTGATTTCATGTCATTTAGTTACTATATGTCAGGTGTCTCATCAGCTAATAATGATGGTGAAAAAACTGAGGGGAATATACTGGGGACTAAGAAAAATCCTTACTTAGAAGCAAGTGATTGGGGATGGCAAATTGATCCTGTAGGATTAAGAGTAACTTTACACAAACTGTATGATCGATATCAAATTCCACTATTCATTGTGGAAAATGGTTTGGGTGCGCATGATGTAGTAGAAAGTAATGGAGAAATTCATGATGAGTATCGAATCAATTACTTACGTTTGCATATTGAACAAATGTCAATTGCGATAGAGGAAGGTGTTGACTTAATGGGATATACACCTTGGGGATGTATTGATTTAGTTAGTGCAAGTACAAGTGAAATGAGTAAACGTTATGGCTTTATCTATGTTGATATGGATGATGAAGGTAATGGAACAAATATCAGAAGTAGAAAAGATTCATTTTATTGGTACAAAAAAGTAATAGATACAAATGGTAGTGATTTAACATCGTAGAGATTTACATGATCATTAAAAAAACGTTATAATATAACAAGTTGTAAGAAAGCAAAAACCTGATACGAAGCATGTACATTCGTCCTCGGGTTTTTGTTTCATTGGGAAATGAGGGGATAATATGAGTGTATTAGATATTACAATTCGCTTAACATTGGCAACAATCATCTCTGGTTTGATTGGATTTGATCGTGAGTATAAAAATCGTCCAGCAGGTATTAGGACTCATATTTTAGTTTGTGTTGGAGCAACAATTATCGCATTAATTCAAACGCAAGTACATATAGAGTCAATTGCACTAGCAAGTGAAAACTTAGATTTACTTTCAGTAGTAAGTTCGGACCGTACAAGATTAGTTGCGCAAGTTGTAAGTGGAATTGGTTTTTTGGGAGCAGGAACAATTATTGTCAATAAAAAATCAGTTTCCGGGTTAACCACAGCAGCCTCACTATGGGCGAGTGCTTGCTTAGGTATTGCCATCGGTATGGGATATTATGCAATTACATTCGTTGGATCTGTTGCAATCATTGGAGTGCTGAGTATACTGCATCGTTTTCTAAAAGTACCAACTCAAAAGAAATTGGAGATACAATATATTCATCGTATTGAGACGAAAAGTGTAATTAATGACTATTTTGAAAGTAGAGATATTACAGTTGCTGATGTGGATTTTCGTGTAGAGAAACACGATGATTATCGTGTATATTGTAATTTTTATACAATAAATCTACCAAAAGGATTATATTACGCAGACATTATTGAAGATCTATCGTTACATAAAAATGTCACAAAAATTCGCATGGTTAATGCATAGGAGGTAATGAGAAATGAATACATTAGTAAATTTTAGAGATTTAGGTGGCTATAAAACACCTAGTGGAGTCGTAAAAAAAGGAAAGTTTTTTCGCAGTGGCGAATTGGTATCATTAAGTGAAAAAGCAAAAGATGCACTAGTAAATACATATCAAATACGCTATATTTTTGATTTTCGTCAACTTGATGAAGTAGAGAAAAGACCTGATGATATATTGCCAAACAGTAAACATATTCATTTGGATATTATGAAAAATTTCGAACATAGTACAAGTCTAAAAAGCTTTAAGGAAAATGATATTGACCCCGATAGCATGATGATTGAAGTATATAAAAGCATTATTCGTTCAAAAACAAGTCAACAAGCTTATAAAGAGTTTTTAGAAACAATAATAGAAGATGATAGTGCGATTCTATTTCACTGTTTTGCAGGAAAAGATCGTACGGGTATTGGTGCAGCTTTCATTTTGAAATTATTAGGCGTAAGCGATGAAGATATTTATACAGATTACTTATTAACGAATCAAATGCGTAAAGAAGCGAATGAAGTATATTTAAACGTTTATAGACAAAAGGGTGCATCAGAGGAAAAAATAAAAGCAATGGAAACGATGCTTTATGTAAAAAGTGAATACTTAGCAAGCGCAATCGCTGTAATTGAAAATGAATATGGAGGATTTGATAATTATATAGAGAATGAAATTGGATTATCAACAGCATGTGTTGAAAAGATGAAAGAGAGATTTATCATATAAATATATTCGAAACTTTTGTTGAATCGCTTATGCCTAACATAACAGCTACTTGTTCATTTTGAATGTTATGTTATGATAATAAAAAGAGGTGTGTTATATGTTATCAGCTAAACAAATACAAAGTTTGAATGAAACGGAATTAGAAGTTTACAAATATATTTCAAAAAATCCAAAGAAAGTTCAACAAATGAAAATTCGTGATGTCGCAGAAGCTGCGCATGTATCAACAACGACAGTTTTACGCTTTTGTAAGAAGGTTGGATGTGATGGATATGCTGAGTTTAAAATTAAGTATCGTATGGAGTTGGAAAAAAACGAAGATATTGTTGACCATAATGAAACACGATATTTGTATGAGTATTTTAAACGTGTCGATACTGATGATTTTGATGAGCAATTAGATGAAATTGCGCAAGTGATTGTAAGTAAACCGAAATTGATTTTTATGGGGATTGGAACATCAGGCGCATTATGTAAATATGCAGCACGTTATTTTTCAAACATTGGAAAATTCTCACAGCATATTGATGATCCATTTTATCCAGTGCCTGCAGATTTCTCTGAAGACTCTGTCATCTTTGTTTTATCAGTAAGTGGAGAAACCAAAGAAACCATTGATCAAATTAATAAATTTCGTAAAGAAAGTACAACGATTATTTCATTAACAAATACGAAAACCAATACGATTGCACATATGTCAGACTATAATTTAAACTATTATTTACCTGAATTGGTTGTTGGAGATGTCTTAAATCTTACAACGCAAGTACCTGTTGTATATATGCTAGAAAGCATAGCGAAAAAGGTATACAGTTATTCAAAAGACTAGTGTTTATCGACTAAAACGGAATTATTACAATTCTGTTTTTTTTATGTAACAAATTCCAAGCGGTTTATCTTGTTTTAATATCCACCAAAATCGAGATTTTTTGAAAAAGTGTTGCTATCATGAAAGCGTATTCAAACGATATCGGAAATACATGTGTAAGGAGGAACGAAATGAGCAAACGCAAATTTCCTGAAAACTTTCTATGGGGTGGAGCATTAGCAGCTCATCAAGTAGAAGGGGGATGGAATGAAGGTGGAAAAGGAATCAGTGTTGCAGATGTAATGTCCGCAGGTGAGCATGGGAAAGCTCGTCAAATTACTGACGGAGTTCAAGATGGAATTTACTATCCGAACCATGAAGCTGTTGATTTCTACCATCGTTACAAAGAAGATTTACAATTCTTCAAGGAAATGGGATTTACTTGCTTGCGAACAAGTATCGCATGGACAAGAATCTTTCCATTAGGAGATGAAGAGGAACCAAACGAAGAAGGGTTACAATTTTATGATACATTCTTTGATGAATGTTTAAAGTTAGGAATTGAACCAGTCATTACCTTGTCGCATTTCGAGATGCCATACCATTTAGTAAAAACATATGGAGGATTTAGAAATCGTAAGTGTATCGATTTCTTCGTACGATTCGCTGAGGTGTGTTTTAAACGATATAAAGATAAAGTTACATACTGGATGACCTTTAACGAGATCAATAATCAAACAAACTTCACAACGGATTTTGCCCCGTTTACAAACTCTGGAATTGTTTATAAAGAGGGTGAAAATCGTGAAGAGATTATGTATCAAGCTGCACACTATGAACTAGTTGCAAGTGCAAAAGTTGTAAAACTTGCACGTGAAATTAAAGATGATTTCCAAATTGGTTGTATGATTGCAATGTGTCCAATCTATCCATATTTTTGTAAACCAAAGGATATGATGATGGCAACAAAGGCAATGCAAAAACGTTTGTATTTTACAGATGTACATGTATTTGGTAAATATCCAAGAAATATCATTCAATATTGGAAACGCAAGAACTTCACGATTGATTTCACGGAAGAAGATGCAAAAGATTTACTAGAGGGATGTGTTGATTACATCGGGTTTAGTTATTACATGTCATTTGCGACAGCTTACCAAGAAGGTAATACATACTATGACTATGACGAAGACTCAATGCTAGTGAAAAATCCATATGTAAAAGCTAGGAAATGGGGATGGCAAATTGATCCAGTCGGTCTAAGGTATTCACTAAACTACTTACAAGATCACTATCGTATTCCACTGTTTATTGTGGAAAATGGATACGGTGAATACGATGAAGTTGTGGATGGTAAAATCCATGATGACTATCGCATCGAGTATCTTGATAAACATCTTGAACAACTATCGATTGCCATTGAAGAAGATGGTATTGATGTTATCGGTTATACATCTTGGGGACCTATTGATATTGTCTCAGCTGGTACTGGGGAAATGCGTAAACGTTATGGTTTTATCTATGTGGACAAACATGATGATGGAACTGGAAGTTTAAAGCGATTACGTAAAGATTCATTCTATTGGTATCAAAAAGTAATATCAAACAATTATGTAGAAAGTAAAGAGGATGTGTAATGGAAGGATTGGAATTAGTTAGCTTTCAAATTATTTCTAGTGCCGGTGGGGCGAGAAGTAAGTATATTGAAGCAATCCAAGAAGCAAAACAAGGAAACTTTGAAACAGCTGACACAGCAATCAAAGAAGGCCAAGAAATGTTTCAAAACGCGCATAAAGCGCATGCGAGTCTTATTCAAGAAGAAGCTGGGGGAAAAAGTGTAAATATCACATTACTATTGATGCATGCTGAAGATCAACTGATGGCATGTGACAGTTTCTTAGTTATCGCAAACGAATTTATTGATGTTTATAAAAACATAAAGTAATACACCATCAGATAATGAATTAAGGAGGAAAAGATGATGAAACAAATTCGATTATTCTGTAATGCAGGAATGTCAACAAGCATGTTGGTAAAAAAGATGGAAGAGTCTGCCGCTCAACGTGGAATAGAAGTTGAGATTAAAGCATACCCACTTAATGACTTATCTGCAAAAATGGAAGAAGCAGAAATTCTATTATTGGGACCACAAGTTGGATACGAAGAAAAACGTGTAAGAGGACTTGCTGAACCTAAAGGAATTGCTGTTGGCGTTATTCCAATGGTCGATTATGGAATGATGAATGGAGCGAAAGTCTTAGATTACGCTCTTGCATTAAAATAAAAAAACGAAAATAAAAAAGGAGAATAATATGAAAAAATTTCTAAATGATACAGTCGTGCCTGCGATTATGAAATTCGTAAATACGAAAGCAATTATGGCACTTCGTAACGGTATTATTTACACAATGCCATTAACAATTATTGGATCTGTATTTTTAATTCTAGCTTGTTTCCCATACCAACCAGTGGTTGATTGGTTTGCAAGTATGAACTTACTTGACCCTATGTTTAACGTAACAGGGGCAACATTTGATATCTTAGCAATCGCTGCCGTAATCGGTATTGCTTATGAATATGTTAAAGCTGAAGGTCTACCTGCACTAAATGCTGGGATCATCTCATTTGTATGTTTCTTAATTTTACAAGACGGATCTGTATTGGATGCTAACGGAGATGCTGTTGGTGGTGTAATCAACAAAGCATGGACTGGTGGTAAAGGTATGATTTGTGCAATTCTAGTAGGATTAGTTGTTGGATACATTTACTCATGGTTTATTAAAAAAGACATTCGTATTAAAATGCCAGCTGGAGTACCTGAAGGTGTTGTAAACTCATTTACTGCATTGATTCCAGGATTCGTATTAGTTATTGGTGCATTTGCAATCTACGCTGCTCTTAAAATTGTAGGAGATACAACATTCTTAGAAACAATCTACTCATTAATTCAAACACCATTACAAGGATTAACCGATTCAGTTGGTGGAGTTATCGTTATGGGATTAATGATTCCATTCTTATGGTTCTTTGGAGTACACGGTTCTACAATCATTGGTGGAATTATGGACCCAATCCTTACAGCTAACACACTTGATAACCAAGCAATCTTAGATGCTGGTAAAGAATTAACTTTAGGAAATGGTGGACACATCGTTACAAAACAATTCTTAGATCAATTTATGACAGTTACTGGAGCAGGGATGACAATTGGTATTGTAATCTTCTGTGTATTCTTCGCAAAATCAGCAAAAAACAAAGAAATTGGACGTATTTCATCAGTGCCTGCATTATTCAATATTAACGAACCAGTATTATTTGGTTTCCCAGTTACATTGAACCCAATGCTAGTTATTCCATTTATGGCAATGCCTACAATTTCTGGATTAATCTTATACTTCTGTCAATACATTGGAATTATTCCATTATTTGGTGGAGTTATGGTTCCATGGACAACACCTCCAATTATCTCTGGATTATTAGTTGGTGGATGGCAAACCGCATTACTACAAGGATTAATTCTAGTCTTAACATTCTTCGTTTACTTACCATTCGTTAAAGCGCAAGATAAACGAGACTACGAAGATGAGCAAGCTGCTGCTAAAGCAGAAGCAAACGCTCAAGGATAATTCTCTAAAACTATCTATAAAATAAATCAATCTAAATCTTAAACGATTAAATCAGGGGCTGTGACACTTAGTACAGCTTCAAATCATAAAAATAACGCCTAAACTCGTAAGAGAATAGGCGTTATTTTTGGTATAATTTATTTGTGAAAACTAACCAAGAACATACTATCATATACCAGCCGTATATGCTACTACCAAAATCATTTTCTTTTGAAAATGATGTAGA
>NZ_SODD01000052.1 GCF_004365815.1 Breznakia blatticola | reverse complement strand
GCCGTATGCGGGAAAACCGCACGTACGGTTCTGTGAGGGGTGAATTAGACAACCTTCACATAGAGAGGAGGAATGTCGAGATTTGTCTACTCGACGAAAATACTATGAAAAAACCAGTAGTTGCGTTTATGTATGATTTTGATAAAACGCTATGTACAAAAGATATGCAAGAATACAGTTTCATTCCTGGACTTGGAATGGATGCTGCAACATTTTGGCAAGAAGTAACAAAAATTGCTGAAGAAGAAGGAATGGATCGGATTATTTCCTATATGTACTACATGATTCATGCGGCAAAAGCAAAACGTATGCCAGTGCGTCGTTCTGACTTTGTGGAAAAAGGAAAGAATGTGGAGTTATTTGCCGGTGTTGATACTTGGTTTAAACGAATGAATGAAGTCGGAGAAAAGCTTGGCTTAGAAATTGAGCACTATATCATTTCAAGTGGATTAACCGAAATCATTGAAGGAACAAGTATCTATGATGAGTTTAAGAAAATATATGCGTGTGAATTTCACTATGATGAAAATGGTGTTGCGGACTGGCCAGCATTAACTGTTAATTACACAAACAAAACCCAGTTTCTCTTCCGCATCAATAAAGGTGTTTTAGAAATGAATGAAGATGAGCAACTAAATGAATATTTAGAAGATCGCAATCGTCGAATTCCTTTCCGTAATATGATTTACATTGGAGATGGATTGACGGATGTGCCATGTATGAAATTAGTAAAAACCAATGGTGGGCAAAGCATCGCTGTTTACCAACAAAAAGAAAAAGTTGTGGATTTATTGCAACACCGTCGTGTGGACTTCATTAGTCCAGCAGACTACACAGAAGGAAGTCACATGGAACAATTATGTACGACAATCCTAGAAAAGATGTCACTTGTAAATAAACTCGTAGATTTAAATCACCAACAACGTGATGAGGAAGTGTAAGTATGGAATATAGTGTGATTATTGTTGCGGCAGGAAAAGGTCAAAGAACAGGACTTGCTTACAACAAGGTGTTTCATGAAATTGATGGAAAAGCGATTATCAATTATTCAGTAGATGTCTTTGCATCAGATGAAGACTGTAAACAAATTATTATCGTGACTGCTGATGGTGAACAAGAACATTTTGAGAAGTTGGTACATGCAAATAAAGTAGAGTATGTTCTTGGCGGTGATACGCGTCAAGATAGTGTGGCAAGTGGACTAAAAAAGGTAAATCAGGATCATGTGATGATTCATGATGGAGCTCGACCGTATATTGATCAACAACTACTTGATCAAATCAAAGAAACACTTGATGAATATGATGCATGCTTACCAATGGTGCCAGTTACTGACACGATTAAACAAGTCGATGCAGATGGGCTTGTTATCAGTACACCAAAACGTGAAGATTACCAAGCAGCACAAACACCACAAGCATTTAGTGCAGGACTCATTCGTGATTGTCATAGCCTCGCAAAACAAGATAAATTTGTTGGGAGTGATGATGCACAACTAGTAGAAAAATACTGTGCATGTCCGATTAAAGTGATACCTGGATCTTATAAAAATCGTAAAATAACAACAGGTGAAGATATTAAGTAGTTCCATATCCATGGTATAATATAAAAAAGAAAGGTTGGTATATATGTTAACATTCGTTCAAGGTGATTTATTCAATTCTCCAGCAAAAGTGTTGGTAAATACAGTAAATACCGTTGGAGTTATGGGTAAAGGCATAGCTGCAAAATTTAAAAAAGAATACCCAGACATGTTTAGTAAGTACCATTACTTTTGTAAAAATAACATGTTTGACATTGGGAAACTGTATTTATATACGGAATCAGATAAATGGATTTTAAATTTTCCTACAAAAAAACACTGGAGAAATAAATCTGAATATGAATATATTGAAAAAGGTTTAGAAAAATTTGTTGATACATATCAAGAGAAAGGCATAACATCAATTGCATTTCCCAAACTAGGGTGTGGCAATGGCGGTTTAGATTGGAATATTGTACGAGAGATGATGATTAACTACCTTTCGAATTTGCCGATTGATATTTATGTGTATGAGAAAGACATAGACGTCACAAAAGAATATGAACTTGAAAATAATCTTGTTATTGATGATATTGATATTAGTTCGTTTACAAACTTTTATGATTATTTTGTAAACAGTAATAGTAAGTTCAGTGAAACTTTCGCGAACAATAGAGATGAACTGGAACATTTTTGGTTAACTCTTACAAATAAAGGATTTGTCAGTGAAGATGATATTGACTTTAAAGATTATGAAATTAAATCTGTGGTGCTTCAAAAATTAAAGGTTTTAAATAATATTGATCATTGTAAAATGTTTAGTATTAAGAAGAAGAAATATATAGATGCTATCCAGATAACTCCATCACAGTCAAAAGATTTTATGAATGTGGAGATATGTAATGGATGATAGAGATGAGATAAAGAAGGTATTAGAAGAAAATGCTTTCAAGTATTTACCTGAAAGTAAAAGGTGGTGGGTTAAGTATTTATATCACTTTTCAAATATTGATAATATTGTTTCTATATTAAAATGTGGAAATTTGTACTCAAGGGATTATTGTAAAGAAAATCAACTAATGATAAACGAGAATGCAAGTGAAGAGGTTATAAGTAATACGGATCAAGAAGTCACAAAATATGTTCGATTATATTTTCGTCCAAAGACACCAACTCAATATATAAATGAGGGTTTTAAGCCAATTAGCTGCCGACAATTTACAGGCGCGCATATTCCAGTTCCAATATTTCTTGTATTCCGCTCTTTGAATGTACTGGCTCAAGAGAACGTAAGATTTTCTGGAACATCGCTTGCAACAAAAGAGATGTATCTACAGTCTACATTGGAAGAATTTAAGAGAATTGATTTTGAAAAAGTTTATCATGATGGGGCAATTAATCCGGATGAGGATAAGAATCAAATTAAAAAGCATAGACATGCTGAGGTTGTTGTTCCGCATAGATTATCACTTGATTATTTGGATTACATATGGTGTAGATCTGATGCCGATTACACAACACTCGTGAACTTCTTGAAGGACGAAAAAATTCTAGATAGATACAAAAATAAAATTGCGATAAATAACAGTTTTGAGTTATTTAATATGAGTGATAGAGCTTATGTAAAAAGAGTATCGTTAAGTGATGTAGATGTGTTGATGAATATCGAAAATCCTTTTGAAGCAAGAAACACAGAAATAACTTTTGATATGAAGATTGGTAATTTCTCAAAGAAATGGAAATGTATGATTGTGGAAAAAAAGTGCGGATATAAATTGGATCTAAGTAGTTTAACAGAATTAATTAATAAAATTGGAGAGTATAGAATTACAATATATTTTGGGAATGAACTAATGCATTATGGTGTGTGGTCATCTGAAGATGATTTGCCATTTTGAAGGTACTGAAAATGAATGGTTGTTATGCGGTATATGCAAAATTAACGTCAGTAATTGACGAGTAATAATTGATAAAAACCTTGTTTTTTAGGGTTTTTAATGCTATCATTACTTAGCGAGTAATTTCGATTACTCCTTGTTATCTTGTCAAAAGATAACCAATAGACCAGAAGGAGGTGTACAAAATGAGAAAATATGAGATTATGTACATCGTGAACGCATCATTAGATGATGCTGCTAGAGCACAAGTTGTTGAATCAGTTCACAAAACATTAACTGACAACGGTGCTACCATTGACAAAGTTGACGAATGGGGAAGCAGAGAGTTCGCGTATGAAATCAATCACATGACGAAAGGTTTCTACTATGTAATTAACGTTACAGCTGGAAACGAAGCGATCGCAGAGTTCAACCGTTTAACACGCATTAACTCTAATGTAATTCGTTTCTTAGTCGTAAAAACTGATGAAGAGAAATAGGAAGGGAACAGATTATGAATAAAGTTTTATTAACTGGTAGAATTACCAAAGACTTAGAACTAAGAAAAACACAATCTGGAACTTCAGTAGTACGTTTTACACTTGCTGTAAACCGTCGCTTCAAACAAGAAGGACAACCGGATGCAGATTTTATTTCATGTACAGCATGGGGAAAACAAGCAGACGTAATGAGCCAATACTTAGCTAAAGGTTCATTAATTGGTGTAGAAGGTCGTATTACGACTGGTTCTTACCAAGGGCAAGATGGAAAAACGGTATATACTACAGACGTAACGGTTGAAAACTTTGATTTCTTAGAATCAAGGGGAGCAAGTACACAAACACATGCACAACCTTATGTTCCGCAAAACCAACCACAAACTGGGTTTGCACAAAACGATTTTAATCAAAATCAATCATCAGTTGCAGACGACTTTGAAAACACATTAGACATTGCAAGTGATGATCTACCATTTTAAGTGAAAGGAGTACATCATGGCTTTTAAAAAACAAAGAGTTGGACGTAAAAAAATCTGTTATTTTACAAAAAACAAAATTGAAACAATCGACTACAAAGATGTTGAATTGTTAAGACGCTTTATTTCAGCTAACGGGAAAATCATTCCTAGACGTGTTACAGGAACAAAAGCGAAATACCAAAGAATGTTGGCTACTGCAATTAAACGCGCACGCCAAATGGCTTTACTACCTTACGTAGAAGATTAATGAATCATGGGCTGTCGGAAACGATAGTCTTTTTTATATACTTTATAGGCACCATATGAATCGACGGAAATAAAAGATTCTAACGCTGTTTTTTTATAAGTAAAACCTATAATTTCAAAAAGACATATAGCCCTTATTAGAAACAAAGTAAAATATTTTAACTATTATGTAAATATATTTTTAATAAATGTCAAAGTTATTTGACACGATATTTTATATATGATATGCTTCATGTGTAGTAATCAACGAAAAACTAAGGAGTTTGAAAGGTGGGAATGATCACATTGTGGCAAAAAATCTAAAAGTAAAAGCGGCACGAGCTGCACTTGATATGACGCAAAAAGATTTAGCGGAAGCTATTGGTGTTAGTCGACAGACAATGAACGCTATTGAAAAAGGCGACTATTATCCGTCCGTAAAACTCTGCATTGACATTTGTAAGGTCTTAGGGAAAACCTTAGATGAATTATTTTGGGAGGATTAAAGAATGAAAGAAATAAAGCATTTGGATGAACTCCAATTATTGAAAAGAGGAAATGTATTTAAGCATGGCTTATTTTCGCTTGTAGGCTTATTGTTGATCAACGCACTACTGTATTCGTGTGGAATAGAGTGGGCGTCAGGCAAATGGGCAGAATTAACAATTATCCTTCTCGTTGTCGTGTTGTGCAGTATCGAGTTTATCTATTATGACATATACCCATTGACAGAAAGAAAACAAAAATACTTGATATACTTTTCTGGTTTGTTCGGTTTTGTTGCTCTCATAGCTTGTATTTACGATTTAGTGATCGAAGAAGTAAGGATAGTTGCTAGTGGAAAAATTACTGATGGCGCATTAGGCATTATTTATGGTATATTGTTCATGGTTGTGTTTCTTGCCTATATACTAAAAATAAAGCATAATGCTAAGCATGAAAATGAAGAATAGTAGGATATAAAAAAATGAATGATCAACTTTGGATAAGCTGGGTACTTGTCGTCATACTCGTTATAATATCTTTTATTCTACTAATGGGAAAAGGTGGTTTCTTAATTGCAGGATACAATATGCTAAGCAAAGAAAAAAAGCAAAAATATAATGCAAAAAGACTTTGTCGCGTTGTGGGCGGTGGCACAAGCATTATTTCTGTAATTTTGACTGTAGCAACATTGAATCGCTTTGAAATGCCCTTGGCTATTTCTTGGATTATTCCGTGGGGATTATTCGGAATAATAGTAATCGTAGGAATTTTAGCGAATACGATTTGTTGGAGGAAAACGTCAACTGCTGATGAATGAATTGTAGGACTATCCTTCATTAAAAAATGAGTGATATTATGAACAATGGAGAATGGGTTCACTACCTTACGTAGAAGATTAATGAATCATGGACTGTCGGAAACGATAGTCTTTTTTATATACTTTATAGGCACTATATGAATCAGTGGAAATAAAGGATTATTTAATTATAGAGTGTTATAATTTGTGTAGACGATGATACCTTTAGGCTGGTGGTAATATGATATATTTCTTGTTAGGTAACTAATGGGGATATCGCCAACCTCCTCTATCTTCCACACACACGAAGGAATCATGAATAAGTTTATGAGGTTGGTATGAAAGTGACTCTAATGATACAGGGTCACTTTTTATATAATCGACAAACTAAAAATTTTTAGTTGACATAGAATATGGTATAATGTCACATATGGAAAATTCAAAAAAACAAGTGAAAGAAAAGAAATATACACCAATGATGATGCAATACTTAGAAGTGAAAAAAGGACTTCAAGACTGTATTGTTTTTTATCGTTTGGGAGATTTTTATGAAATGTTCTTTGATGATGCAATTGTTGCAAGTAAAGAACTTGATTTAGTATTAACAGGACGTAATGCAGGGGTAGAAGAAAGAGTCCCAATGTGTGGTATTCCTTACCATGCAGCAACTGGGTACATTCAACGTCTAACACAAAAAGGATACAAGATTGCCATCGTGGAACAACTAGAAGAAGCTAGTGCAGGTAAGATTGTAAAACGAGATGTTGTAAAAATCGTTACACCTGGAACGATTATGGAAGAAGCAAATGAAAATCAAAGTGGTGTATATCTTGCAACCATTTACGATTTTAAATATGGATATGCATTATGCTTTTGTGAGATGACTTGTGGGCAAGTTCTTGCTAAAAGTATCGACCGTGATTTTCAAACATTACAGATGACGTTACTATCGATGAACGTAAAAGAAATCGTCGTGAGTGAAAGTCTAGATAGCAAGGTGAAAAAACGTTTAGAAGAATATGGAACGATGACACTTTCCTATGAAGAAGATCTTACTTTAAAAGCAACATATGAAGATTTATTAGATGTTCAAGATGTACACATCAAAACGAGTTTTGCGATGCTAACAAACTATTTAGAAGCAACACAAAAACGTGAAATGTCGCATTTAGGTAAAGTAGAAATGCTTGAAGATGATGCATATCTACAAATGGATTTCTCAACAAAAGCCAATTTAGAGTTATTACAACCACTACGTGTTAACAGTAAGTCACAAACTTTATTTGGGTTTTTAAATCATACGAAAACGGCACTAGGTGCACGTTGTTTAAAACAATGGATTTCATATCCATTAATCGATGAAGGAAAAATCAACCAACGTTTAGATGCGATTGGATATTTAAATGATAATTTTATTTTAAAAGATGAATTAAAAGAAGAGTTGAGTGATGTATATGACTTGGACCGTCTAGGGGCAAAGATTGCTTATGGTAATGCCAACCCACAAGATGTTCGTCGTCTAACTTCAACATTAGTTGCAGCTCCTAGAATTTTGGAAGTCTTTAATGGTTGTAAGCAAATGATTCAAGAAGTGCAAGTGGATGCTTGTGTGGATTTAACGCTAAAACTAGATGGAATCATGTTGGAAGATGCGAGTAATAATCCAAAAGATGGACATATCTTTGTGGATGGTTATGATAGTCAACTTGATGAATATCGCAAGATTCAAAATGAAGCCAATCAGTACATTTTGGATTTGGAATTACGTGAAAAAGAACAAACAGGAATCAACTCATTAAAAGTTGGATACAACCGCGTATTTGGTTACTACATTGAAGTAAGTAGTGCAAATCTAAGTAAACTAAAAGATGATTTTGGTTATACACGTAAACAAACACTAACCAATGCAGAACGTTTTGTTAGTGAAGAACTAAAAGATTTAGAAGATAAAATCTTACATGCCAAAGAAAAAAGTGTACGTCGTGAATATGAACTTTACCAAATGTTGATTGATGAAATTCGTTTATACTTACCAAAAATACATCAACTTGCACGTGCGATTGCGAAAATTGATGCGCTATATGCCTTAAGTGTAGTTGCTAGTAAACCTGGATACATTCGTCCAGTCTTTGAAAACAACAATCGTATTCACTTAGTAGAAAATGCACATCCAATTTTAAATGATATGATGAAGAAAAGTCGTTATGTAACTAACGATTTACAAATGAGTGCGGATGACAGCATTATGATTATCACGGGACCAAACATGGGTGGGAAATCAACCTTTATGCGTCAAGTTGCCTTAACGGTAATTCTTGCACAAATGGGAAGTTATGTACCTGCTAAAGAATGTGTCTTACCAATCTTTGATAAGATCTTTACGCGTATTGGAGCAAGTGATGATATCATGAGTGGTCATTCTACATTCATGGTAGAAATGATGGAAGCAAATTACGCTTTACAAAATGCGACCGATGCATCACTGATTTTATTTGATGAAATTGGACGTGGTACTTCTACTTATGATGGAATGAGTTTAGCATATGCAATGTTAGAGTATTTACATGAACATACCAAGGCAAAAACACTATTCTCTACCCACTATCATGAACTAACTTCACTTGAAGATACCTATGATGGTATTCGCAATATTACAGTTGCAGTAGATGAAGAAGATGATGAGATTGTCTTCTTATACAAAATGAAACCAGGAAAAGCAGATAAGTCATATGGAGTTAATGTGGCTAGACTTGCAAAACTTCCAAATAGTTTACTTGAACGAGCAAGTCAAATATTAGCAAACGTGCAAAAAGAAGAAATTGACTTACATGTAGAAATGCAAGAAGAGATGGTTAAAGAAGATCATCAAGCAACAGAAGTCTTACGTAAATTACAACAGGCAAATGTCGAACAAATGACACCGATTGAAGCTTTGTTGTTTCTAAATGAACTAAAAAAATAGGAAAGGAGTCAGCATGGCAAAAATTCAAAGATTAGATGCACATTTAACAAATATGATTGCAGCTGGAGAAGTTGTTGAACGACCAAGTGGAGTCATTAAAGAACTTGTTGAAAATGCAATTGATGCCCATGCATCAAAGATTCAAATTCATGTCCGCCAAGGTGGAATTGAAGAGATGATGATTGTGGATGATGGAGATGGAATGAGTGCACAAGATGCAACCCTTGCCTTTGAACGTCATGCGACAAGTAAAATCAAAGATGTAAAAGATCTTTGGAAAATTTCGACGATGGGATTTCGTGGAGAAGCCTTACCATCGATTTCCTCTGTATCACATGTGGAATTAAAAACAAATGATGGAACTGATGGAACTTTAGTTGAAATCTCTTATGGGAAAACCTTACAAGCAAAACCGATTGGGACACCAAAGGGAACACAAATTACAGTTAAGAACTTATTTCAAAGAACACCTGCACGATTTAAACATTTACGCAGTGCAAGTTATGAATTCTCACTTATTAGTGATGTAATTCAAAAGTTTGCATTAGCATATCCAAACATCTCATTTAGCTTATTCCATGATGACAAGATGGTATTTCAAAGCAATGGAAATGGAAATATACAGGAAGTGTTAATGTTGATTTATGGTCGTGAAGTAGCAAAAGCAGCAATTGAAGTGCAAGGTAAAGATAATGACTATGCAATCGATGGATATGCAGTTCAACCATTTCAAACAAGAGCAACAAAATACTACATGTTGTTTTTTATCAACAATCGAATGATTCGTTCGTATCGTCTACAAAAAGCAATCATGGATGCATACAGTCCATATATCCCAAGTGGACGTTATCCAATTGTTGTATTGCATATAAATATGGACCCACAACTTGTAGATGTAAATGTGCACCCAAGTAAATGGGAAGTACGTTTCTCAAAAGAAAAGCAATTAGAGTTTTTAATTAAGGAAACTTTACAAGAAGCTCTTCGTGATAAGATGGAAGTCAATCGTGTGGTGAAACAGGAAAAACTGGAAGTAGAAATGCCAACCTTCCAATTTGAGGAAGTTAAAAAACCAGTTGTACCTGTATATCAAAATGTCGAATCTGAAACAATCACACCAAAAGTAGCTGAGCCTACTGTTGTATACGAAAAGCCAACCTTGCCAAAAGAAGAAATTGTAGAAGAAATACCAGTACAAGAAGAAGTGGTGGATGTGATTGTTCAAAGTAGTCCAGAAGTACAAAAAGCAGAACCAGCGAAAGTGAAAAATCCATCGTTTCCAACGATGCGTGCACTAGCCCAACTGCAAAAAGCGTATATCTTAGCAGAAGGTGAAGATGGTTTATATATCATTGATCAACATGCTGCACAAGAACGCTATAACTTTGAAGTGATCAAACAAAAAGTATTAGCAGGAGTAAAAGACCAACAGGATTTACTTGTGCCAATTACTTTAACTTCTACTTTGCAAGCCATTCAAAGTGTGGATGCACTAAATCAAAAATTGGAACCACTAGGTATCCAATTTGAAGTGTTTGGGGATACGAGTTTTGTGGTGCGCAGCATTCCAACGTGGTTAATATATATTGATGAACAAGCCTTCTTACAAGATATGGTTGATTACTATATTAAAAATGAAGAAGTGGACATTGAAAGTTTACGTAAACATGCACTTGCAACAATGGCATGTCACTCATCGATTCGTTTCAATCGTTCATTAAGTTTGCCAGAGATGCAACAAGTCATTAGTGATTTAGAGCATTGTGAACAGCCTTTCCACTGTCCGCATGGACGACCAACTTTTCTTAAGTACACAATGAAAGACTTAGAGAAAAGTTTTCTACGGGTGAAGTAGTATGGATAAAGTAAAAGTACTAGCTGTGATTGGACCAACTGGTGTTGGAAAAAGTAAGATGGCAATTGAATTAGCTAAGAAATTCAATGGTGAAATCATTAGTGGTGATGCTTATCAAGTATATAAACAACTAAGTATTGGTAGTGCAAAAATTACACCCGAAGAAATGGATGGTATTACACACTACTTAGTGGATTGCTATGACTATGAAGATACATACAATGTAAAAATCTTCCAAGAACAAGCACGTAAATATATATCTGAAATTCAAGCAAAAGGAAAACTTCCCATCATCTGTGGAGGTACTGGATTATATATCAAAGCGGCTTTGTATGATTATGTGTTTGAAGAAGAACAAGAAGATGAAGCGTATAGTAAATTACTGAATAGTTTATCTGATACAGAGTTATATGAACGTCTTAAACAAGAAGATATAGAAAGTGCACAAGCTTTGCACCCAAATAATACTCGACGCATCAAACGTGCCCTTATGATGAATCATCTTGGTCATAAAAAAAGTGAACGCCTACAAAAACAAAATCATGAAATGTTGTATGATGCATATATACTAGGATTAACAGTTGAACGTAGTGAACTATACAAACGAATTGATGCACGTGTAGTAAAGATGATGGACATGGGCTTACTTGAAGAACTTCAGGATATTGTGAAAGATGATACAACCTTCGCGTTACAAAGTATGCGTGGTATTGGTTATAAAGAATGGCAAAGTTATTTTCAAAAAGAAGCGAGTATGGAAGAAACTATCAGCCTTATTCAAAAAAACACGCGAAATTTCGCGAAGCGACAATATACATGGTTTAATAATCAAATGGATGTTCATTGGTTTGATATTCGCAAACCAAATATAAAAGATGATATACAACAACAAGTGCAAAACTTTATCGAAGGTTAACACTTGTTTTTTTTGAAATCTCTATTATGATGTAGATGTATGATACATTTGTGTCCAAAATACATTGTGTGCGTTAATAAGGTGATGGATCCTTGTGTTTTTGCATCGGTGTTGATGTGAAAAATCAGAATCTGAATTATGAAACAAACACATGACTTACTTCAATGTGGTAATTACTATATCTTAATTATTCTTACTAGTGTATTTCATTTAGGTGAGTGTGAAGAAATAGTAAAAAAGTATGGTGATTTTACATTGTCGCAATAAAACCTAATAGCTAAATAGCTAACATAGAAAAGGGTGAACATCAAAAAATGATGATTAGCCCTTTTCATCGCGATATTTTAATTATTTATAATTATTAATTTATTATATTCATATGAAGTTAAGAATAGTACCTTTATTTTGCGTAATATTTATATAGAAAATGCTTTTTAAACAATTTACAAGCAAAAAAAAATTGAATATGATTAAAGTGTGGAATACAAATGTATTCAACCATTCAATGTGTGTGTGCGTTAATAAGGTAGTGTGTCATTGATTGTGTGTTGTTCTTTGATGCAAAGCGAATGATTCCATTCGCAATCAATCATCTATAATTTTCCCTGTTGATTGATTCTTTACATAGTTAATACTTTATTAATGCAGTTCATTTGTGTAGTACTTTGAACTGTTTTTTGTTTTAAAGTACTTGTGTGTGTTGGGAGGAATAACTATGAAAGGAAAAAATAGTACCCAGAAAATATTTAGTTTGATTCTCACATTCGTATTAACTATTGGCGTATTCTTTACAAGTTCAATGGTGCAAATAAAAGCAAATACTGATGCTCCAGCAAATGGAACACTTGGTAAAAGTGAAACAGTGATTCCGGATCAAAATACAGGAGTTATATTAGGAGCAGCACTAGATGAAGCTAGTGTTGTAAAACAAGTGAAAAAAACAGAAGTTCCAGGTGTATATGACATTACATTTGGTGCAACAGTTAAAGGAAGAAAATCGACTACAGGTGCAGTAAACGTAATCTTCATTATGGATAAAAGTGGAAGTATGGCAGGTACTGCATACACAAGTGCTAAAGCAGGAGCTAATGATTTTGCTGAAGCATTACTTACAGATCAAAGATTAGCAGGTCGTGTCTCAATTCGTGCAGTTGAATTCGCATATGCTGCAAATTCACTTACTCCAAATCCAATTACGGATATTTCACAAATTACTGATGCGAATGGAAACATCACGTTTAGTAATATATTTGGTAATACAGGAGGAACAACGAATGTTGGATCTGCATTTGCGGCTGCAAATAACTATATGGATCCATCTAAAGATAACTTTGTTGTATTACTTTGTGATGGTGTAACAAACGAAGGTGGAGGTGGAGGACTAACACCTCATAAATACGCAGAGCAACAAGCAAATGTATTGAAAAATAATGGTGCAACTATTTACTCTATTGGCTACAATCAAACGGGCAATACTGGAATGAACAACTTAAAAGCGTATGCGTCAAAGATTAATGATGAACCATTATACTATGTTGGAGCAACAGGAAATGTTGATAAAGTTCTAGGAGATATTAAAACGCATATCACTGATCTTGTTGAATCTCGTAAAGCAACAATTACGGATGTTGTACCAGCTCCATTTGAAGTCATTGGCTTAGATGAGTATGTAGTAAATGAAAATGGCCGTACAGTTGTTAAAGATTTACCTATTGCAATGAGTGTAGATGCAAATGGAACTGCTACTGGAACTGTTACATTCCAAGTGCGAATCAATGAAGAACTAGTAGATGGTCCAGGTTGGTATGATATTAATGATCATGCAAACGATGGTGTATATTTATCGTATGCAGCTGATGATGAAGAAAAATCACAACTTGCAATATCAGGTCCAAACCCACAAGTGTACTGGCAACATGTTAGAGGATACAGTTTAAACCGTGTGTTGTGTGATGAAGAAGGAAACCCTCTTGCTGATGAAATGCAAAGTGTTGCTCCAGTAGCTGCAAATCAAGAATTCGTAACTGGACAAAGTGAAGTATATCAACCAGAAGTTGCATTTGATACTGCACACTTTGCGGATGGTAAAGCGATACTTGATCGAATTCCAAATGAAGATGGTACAGGTTACTATGAGTTCTTTGGTGAAGTAGATCCAGTGAAGATTACCTACTATACAGAAAATAATGTAACAAATGCATACTTTAAGTTTGTTCGTACAAAACAAAACTATCGTGTAGAACACTATACGTATGAAGATGATATCGCAAAAGCAGAACTTCGTAAAACAGAACCGAATGTATTAGGACCAGTCGATATTGGACACATGGTTAAAATTGAAGTTCTTGGACATGATTTCTTAATGGATCAAGCGGGTAAATTAAAATATGTATATGACTCTCATGTGAAAAACGATAAAGCATTTGATGCATTTACATTTGCGGTAGAAAAAGATGAAGCAAACAATGTTGTGAAAGTCTACTATAAGGAAATTGTTGAATTACCAAATATTGATCCACCAAAAGAAGATCCAAAACCTACACCGACGCCAAAGCCAACACCGAAAGCAGCTACACCAGTAGCACTGCCTTCAGTAGCGACTTATGATGCAAGTCATGCACAAGCATATCTATGTATCGTATTGCTAGCGGGAGTAGTGATGGTATCAATATACAAACAAAAAAGAAATAGAAACCACTAGTCTATAACATCATGTGTTTAAAACTGTGTTGTGTGTGTTTAAGCGTTATCCATTTGGGTAACGCTTTTTCTAAATTATGAAAAAACCTTTAAAATAAGAATGTTTTATGTATTTATTAGATGTTTTTAGTAAATTCATATTTCTATATACACATACATGAAAATATCAAATTTTATATAATATGACTTGTTTCTAACTTTACTAATGTTTAGGCATCGTATAATATTAATATATAGAACACGAAAACTATTCGTGTTCGAGTGTGTGCGTTAATAGGGAAAAACTTTACTGGTTATGGTGTGTGAAGTTCATTGATTTTTATTATAGAAAAGCCAAGCAATATAAAAGGAATCTTTTTATTGTATTTTTCTTTATTAATGCAGTTCAATTGTGAAATACTTTGAACTGTTTTTTTATTTTCAAAGTATGAGTGTGTGTAGGAGGGAAGATATAACAAGAAAAAATGAACAATTTTGAATTAAAGTGATATGTCACGGTAAAACGAAAATATTAAATTAAAAGAGGGCAAATAGAGATGAAAAAGATTAGAAATATTTTAAAAACGTCCATAGTATTTGGACTTGTAGCTATATTAATGATGCAATTGTGTAATGTTTCCATTTTAGCGAAAATAGATCAAGAATTAACGGATGAGCAAAAAGTAATGTATATTACATATTGGGATGATCAAGGTGTTGAAACAACAGAAATGCTTTCTCTTGTAGAACTAGCAAAAAATCAAGGTTGCACCTGGGATACATTGACTTGGAGTAGCATTCAAAGCATTGTTGAAAATAACACTCCTGGATCGCTTCATTCTGCATCAGGTAGTATTTATGTGCAACCCTTTGATCATGTAATGTATGCTGTAGATGACAGTAGTAAAGATGCTAAAATTCTACCAGGAATGCATGTGTATCTACCACTAGCAGATAATGTACAAGAAATTAGGGTAGCTCCACATAAAGATGATATATTTGTTGGGCTTGGTTCATATGTTGAAGATGGTATGACTACATACAAATTAAAAAGTGATAATCTTACTTGGGGAGAGTTTATTAATGATTTCTTAAAAGCATATAAAGTAAGTTATGGAAACTTATCTGATTGGTATTTTGATAATAATGGAAATTATGAAGCTGTGGTTAAGAAAAATGATCCAGTAACGCCAGAAGTTAACTACAGTATTCGTGCTGATAAAGCTATCGAACCAAGTCCTGAACTAATGTATAAGAGTTATGCACGTTACTATAATGGACAAGCTGTAGATAAAAGTGTTTTTTCATTAGTCGTTTTTAGTTCGATTTGGCAATCACAATCGACATATTATGAAAGAGCAGGAGAACGCGATGGAGTTTCTTATCATGAGGCTTATGATCTACTAGATCCAAATGTTGGATCATATAAAGTGCGTGCTGGAACATTGTTTGATTCAGCAAATGTTTATACAGAATTTATGAATATAGATATTTTAGCAATTCCAGTCGTTGTTGAAGTGCAAGATGCAACAAATACATCAAACTATAGAGCAACAATTCGTTTAGATGAAGATGCATTACTTACATACTTTTCTGAATATGACAGAGTAGATGAAGTAACAAAAGAAACGATGAAAGAGTTAATCGTTAATGAATTAGGTGACTCATTCTTTACTATCATCAGTGAAAAAGATGCACAAGGAAATACGATTCTTCGTGCAGTTGAAAAAGCAGGTGTAAATGAAGTTGGTGGAGTGAATCAATATGGAAACTTTACAATTCGTTATGTACCTGGAAAACTAACGGAAACAACGCAACGTCCAAGTGAAGTTGCAACACCTGAAAAAGGTCTTTCAAGTAAGGAAGGAAAAGCACCAAGTACAGGTGATACAACTAGTGTTTCTTCATTATATGCACTACTTGCAATTTCAAGTGTTTCAATTCTTGGATTTGTGATTAGTAAAAAGCGTAAAGCAACACAAACCAAATAGAATATACGACATGTTAGGAGAGTAAATAGCTCTCCTTTTTTGTGTGACGGGCAGTCATGCATATAGTCCTCAAACTGCAATGGAAATTGGCAAAGTAAAAAGTAGAACTAGTCAAAAGTTGAAGGAGAGG
>NZ_SODD01000051.1 GCF_004365815.1 Breznakia blatticola | reverse complement strand
CTCGAACACAGAAGTTAAGCACTTTAACGGCGACGATAGCTTGGCCTGCCCAAGTGAAAATAGCAAATCGCCAGTTGATTAGACATCCATTTCGGGTGTCTTTTTTTGTGTTGCACCTTTTTTAGAAAAGATGTTCACCTAGATAGCGATTATGCTATAATTATAAAGATATTTATAGGAGGCTTACCTATGTTAATTCATACCATTCAAGGTATTCAAGAAATGATTGGTGGTTCATTACAATTAAATGGAGCTGCAGCAGACCAAAGAGTTGCTGGAGTTTCAACAGATTCGCGAATCATCGAACAGGACAATATATATATTGCAATTGCTGGAGAACGTGTTGATGGACATACATATATCGATAGTGCCAGCAAGCAAGGTGCAGTACTAGCAATTATTGATAACGAAGCATTTGTGACAAGCAGTATAGCTACATTACTTGTAGAAGATAGTGTAAAAGCTTTACAGGACTTAGCAAAGGCGTATCGTGAGTCATTGGACATACAAGTAATTGGAATCACGGGAAGTAATGGAAAGACTTCCACAAAAGATATTCTTGCAGCTGGTTTAATGGCTACTTACAAAGTAACAAAAACATTAGGAAATCAAAACAATGAAATCGGTGTTCCGATTACTTTACTAAGAGCAAGCAAAGACACAGATGTTATCGTTTGTGAGATGGGTGTTGAAAATGTCGGAGATATCGCATTTTTAAATCCGATGGTACAACCAACGATGTCGATTTTAACTGGTGTTGGTGCTGCACACTTAGCAACTCTGGGTTCGAAAGAGAACGTTGCTCGTGCAAAACTTGAAATTATGGATGATTTACCTAATGATGGTCTTTTTGTCTATTATGGAGATGATCCATTTCTTGCCAAAGTTATTGATGAAAAACAAGATGTACCAGTAGAACGTATACGTTATGGAGAACAGGATGATAATCAAATTCAACTGACTTCATTTACCCAAAAAGATGATATGATTTACTTTACAACAAGCGCTACGAACGCTACATTTCATATCCAAACCATTGGAAAACATCAAGCAATTAATGCCTTAGCAGCAATTGCGTGTTTAAAAAAGCTAGGTCTTAGAGATCAACAAATCCAAGCTGGCTTTGATATGTATGAGCCAACAGGTATGCGTAATGAAGTAGTTAAAATTGATCGTTTTACAATTTTGAATGACAGTTATAAATCAAACCCGGAAAGTGCACAAGCTGCAATTGATGCATTTGCTGGTATTGAAGGTGCATATCGTGTTGTTATTTTAGGAGATATGTTAGATTTAGAGCCAGATGAGAAAATGTATCACAAACAAGTTGGAGCATATGTAGCAAATAGTTCGTTTGATGAATTGATTGCATATGGACCATTATCAAAGTATTATATTGAACAAGCAAGTAAAATTGCACCAAACAAGGTGTATCAGCATATGGATAGTCATGATGCAATTGTTGATTATTTAGAAAGTCTAGAAAATCATTCAATTGCAGTTTTGATTAAAGGAAGTCGAGGAATGCAACTAGATAAAGTTGTTGATAAATTAAGAGGTAAATATGAGTAAACTACAAGTAGGAGTTATTTTTGGTGGGAATTCAAGTGAATATCCTGTATCTTTACACTCTGTCGCTAGTGTTTTGCGTAACTTAGATGCAAATAAATACGACGTAACCATGATTGGAATTGATCCAAATGGAAACTGGTATGTATATGATGGTGATATTGATACACTTGAACATGATCACTGGTTAGAAAGTGGACATGCGACACGTGCGTTACTATCTCCTTCAAAACAAGAAGGATTATTGATTCTTGAAAATGGAACATATACAACGAAAAAGTTAGATGTTTTACTTCCTATTTTACATGGTAAAAATGGAGAAGATGGAACGATTCAAGGACTTTTCACATTATCACAAATTCCATACGTTGGTTGTAATCATGTAAGTAGTGCAATTGCAATGGACAAAGAATACACACATATCATTTGTGAGAGTGCAGGAATTCCAATGGCACCATATATCGCTTTACGTAAAAACATGCCACAAACAATGGCACAGATCGTAAAACAAGTTGAAGCAAAACTTCAATTTCCATTATTTGTGAAACCTGCAAATGCAGGAAGTAGTTTTGGAATTAGTAAAGTGAATGTTATGGATGATTTAGAAAAAGCGATCGATTTTGCATATGCATATGATGATAAAATTGTCATTGAAAGTGGAATTTCTGGATTTGAAGTAGGAAGTTCAGTATTAGGAAATGATGCACTAATTATTGGAGATGTGGATGAAATTGAAACACATAATTCTTTCTTTGATTATGATGCAAAATATGAATTAGAAAATACACAAATACATTGTCCTGCAAGAATATCAGATGAGAAAAAAGCAGAAATTAAAGCATATGCGAAAACGATCTATCATGTGCTTGGATGTAGTGGATTATCAAGAATTGATATGTTTATTGATGATGATGAAAAAATATTCTTCAATGAGATTAATACAATTCCAGGATTTACATCAGCAAGTCGTTATCCAAGTATGATGGCAAATGTTGGTTATGATTTTCCAAAACTACTAGATACATTACTTGAACTTGCTTTGGAGAAAGCAAATGCTACAAAGTAAAAAAAGAACTTGGGTCGAAATTGACGAAAACAAGATTGTTCATAACTATCATGTGATGGATAAGCATATTCATGATACGAAGATTATGGCAGTAGTGAAAGCTGATGCGTATCATCATGGAGATGTAAAAGTTGCCTCACTTTTAGAAAATGAGGGTTGTGATTTCTTTGCTGTAAGTAGTGTGGATGAAGCTGTGCGTTTACGTCAAAACGGGATCAAAGCAAATATCTTAATCCTTGGATTTACACCAAGTGAACACTTTCATTACTTACATGAATTAGATATTGTACAATGTGTGTTTTCAACAGAGTTTGCACAAACGTTGAATACATATGCAACTACACAAAATGTAAAGATTCGTGTACATATTAAAGTAGATACAGGAATGGGACGTATTGGCTTTCCTTGTTTAGATGATAACTATCATATTGATGAAGTAAAAGCAGTCTATACATGTGATCATTTGGAAGTTGAAGGGGTATTCTCGCACTTTAGTGTAGCAGATACGTTTGACCGAGATGACGATGAAGCATATACATTCCATCAAATTGAATTATATGAAAGAGTCTTACAAGATTTAGCAGTTGCAAATTTACCAGTGAAGATTAAACATATTCAAAATAGTTATGGAGCAATTAACTATCCAAATTTACCATATGATTATGCACGTATTGGAATTCTACTGTTAGGAAATACAAGTGATGATGCACAACCATTAAAAGTTCCTTGTGATCTTGAACCTGTTCTTACCTGGAAAGCACAAATATCTTGTGTAAAGCAAGTAAAAGCTGGTACGTATATTGGATATGGGCGTAATTATCAAGCAACAAGCGATATACAAGTCGCAACGGTTGCATGTGGATATGCAGATGGATTAAACCGTAATGCCTCGCATAAAGGCTTACAAGTGCTCGTAAAAGGAAAACGTTGTACCATCATCGGGAACATTTGTATGGATCAATTTATGATTGATGCAACTGGACTTGATGTACACTGTGAAGATGAAGTAACCATCGTGGGGATAGATGGGGATGAAGTAATTAAAATTGATGAGCTTTCAAGAGCTGCAAATACGATAAACAATGAATCGTTTACTTTACTGGCTTCACGTGTACCTAGATTTTATATAAAAAAAGATTAAGGAGAACCTATGAAGAACCATAAGAATTATCTAATCGATATCCTCAAGTTGATTGCTGCAATTTTTGCAATTCTTGCATACTTGCAACCATTTAAAGGAGTGAGTGATATTGCTAACTTTTTTGTCTCATTTATTTTGGGAAGAGTTGCTGTACCATTTTTCTTTGTTGCAAGTGCATATTTCTTTTTTAGAAAACTCGATTTCCATGAGGAAAGTGAACGCGAAAATCGTATGTATTTACGGAACTATTTATGGCGTCAAGCGAAGCTGTATGTAATTTGGACGGCAATCTATATTGTTCCGATTATTTATAACTTAGCACAAGCTAAATTTAGTGCACAAGCCTTGTTATTTCTCGTTCGTGATTTCTTCTTTACTGGAAGTTATTATCACTTATGGATATTTCCAGCAATGATGTTTTCAACTGTACTAATCTATATCATGATGCATAAACTACGTCCAATTCGTGTATTGGAAATCGGACTGGCTTTATTTGTTGTTGGTATGATGATTAATGTCTATACACCAGTGCTAGCTGAAATTCCTGGTATTTCACAACTTGTAAAACTATATTTAGATATATTTGGAACTGCCCGTAATGGACTATTCTATGGAACGATATTTACTTTACTAGGTGCTTATATTGCACAAACACCCGTATCAACAAACCGTGAATTCTATGTAAAACGCATCATTGTATGTGTTGTATTACTTTTAATTGAAGGTTTCTTTATTAAAGGGCTTGGACTATTTAGTGATCAAACGTATATGTTAATTACATTAGTACCTTTACACTACTATTGTTTCTGTTTGGTTTTAACATTCAATTTGAACTACAATCCACGTTTTGTGAATTATCGTTCATATAGTATTTTGATTTATTTCTTATTTGCTTTATTTGCTTGGATTATTTCTATACTACCAATTGAATTCAATAACTTCTTTACAACTGTAATCGTTTTAGTTATCGTAGTTGATTTGGCATATTTAATTTATAATATTTCCAAACGTAAAGAGTTTAAAATCTTAAGGAACTTATATTAATGTTACGACTGGATCAAATCAAACTTACCTTGGATGAAAAGGAAAGTGACTTACAAGAAAAGATCTTAAAAAAGTTGAAGATTGCGAAAAGTGATCTTCAATCTTTTTCCATCTATCGAAAGAACATCGATGCACGGCATCATCAAGTTTCGTATAGTTATAGTCTAGATGTTGAAGTTGTTAATGAAAATGCCATCTTACAAAGGAAGATAAAAAATGTGCGTAAACTTGTTGTTGAACCACGAAGTGAGCTTGTTGGTGGAATTGTTGAATTGCATACGCGACCAATTATTGTTGGCTTTGGTCCAGCAGGGATGTTTTGTGCATTGCAACTTGCTAGACAAGGATATAAACCCCGTGTATTTGAACGTGGAAGTCAGGTTGAAAAACGGGTGAAAGATGTGGAAACATTTTATCAAACACGTACGCTAAATGAAGAAAGTAATATTCAATTCGGTGAAGGTGGTGCTGGTACATTCAGCGATGGAAAATTAACAGCACGCACAAAAGATTATCGCGTACAAGATGTCTATGACATGTTTGTAGAACATGGTGCACCTAAAGAAATTGTATATGATGCATATCCACATATTGGTAGTGATATTTTAATTGATGTAGTTCGCAGTATTCGAAAGGAAATCATTGCACTTGGTGGATCGCTTCATTTTGATTCAAAAGTGGAAAAGTTGATTATTGAAGATGATGTATGTAAGGGAATTGTTGTGAATACGCAAGAAATCTGTAGTGATGTTGTTGTTCTTGCCTTAGGAAATAGTAGCCGTGATAGTTTCTATCGTTTTCATAAACAAGGATTGCTCATGGAAAGTAAACCGTTTGCTGTTGGACTACGAATTGAACATACGCAAAAAGCGATTAATGAAGCACTGTACCATAAATATGCAATGCATGAAAGTTTACCGCAAGCCAGTTATCGATTGACGCATAACGTGGAAGGCTGTGGCGTGTATACGTTTTGTATGTGTCCTGGTGGACAAGTAGTAGCAGCAACAAGTAATCAAGGACATGTTGTTGTTAATGGAATGTCTAATTATGCAAGAGACAAAGAAAATGCAAATGCAGCAATACTTGTGCAAGTAGATGAAAGTGACTATGGTGAAGGAATATTCAAGGGTATCGAGTTTCAAGAGAAACTAGAGCGACTCGCTTATGAACTTGCTGGAAGCACATATAAAGCACCAGCACAACGCGTAAGTGATTTCTTAGAAGAACATAGCGAAGGGGAAATGATTGAACCATCATACCCATTAGGTGTAACATACACGAATTTACATCGCTTATTACCAGAAAGCATTACATATAAGTTGCAAGAAGGAATTCGAGCGTTTCAAAAGAAAAACAAAGCATTTAAAAATGGAAATGCTTTACTGACAGGAGTAGAAACACGCTCTTCATGTCCAATTCGTATCTGTCGTAAGGAAACCATGGAAAGCAGTACTATCAAACATGTATATCCAATTGGTGAAGGTAGTGGGTATTCTGGTGGAATCACATCAAGTGCAATTGATGGCTTGAAATGTGCAGAAGTAATTATTACAAAGTACACAAATACAAATATCAGTAAGTAGAACTATCGTGTCGTGAGCATTCGCGGCACTTTTTTCTTAGCTGTGTGGCATAATAATAGAGGATTGGAGGTCCTATGAGTAAAAGTAGATTAGAGGCATTTAGTGATGCAATTATTGCCATTATTATGACAATCATGGTTTTGGAATTAGAACTGCCAAGGGAGCCAACCTTCGCTTCGTTATTTGAAATGAAAACAACCTTTATCGTGTATTTTATTTCCTTTATTTCACTAGCGATCTATTGGAACAACCACCATCATATGTTTCAAGCAGTTAAGAAAGTCAATGGACGGATCTTATGGGCTAACATGTTATTTATTTTTATCTTAACATTGGTTCCCTTTGCGACACGTTGGGTAGATTCACATCTATTTGATTTAGCACCTGAGTTATTTTATGCTTCAGTTTTGATGCTAGCAGATCTTGCATATGCATGGGTACTACATGAATTAGTAAAAGCACAGGGTAAACATTCATTGATTGCTAAAACAACTACAGGGTATCTAAAGTTAAAAATTACAATTTCATTAAATATCATCGGAGTGCTACTTGGTATATTTATCTCACCAGTACTAATTATGATGATGTATATTTTTGGTTTACTTCCTTGGTTAATTCCTTCTCGACAAATTGAAAAACTATTAGAAGAAATTGAATCGTAACACGACAAGAAATGAATCTGAAAATTCGTGATATTTTTAGTTGATGTTTTACTTGAGTATTGGTATTATAGTTGTAACGAAAAGGTCCTTTAAGATCATCCAGAGAGGTGAAGAAGGTCATAGACTTTATTTTTTTTGAACAATAAAGGTCCTTTTGCATATTTGCAAGGACCTTTTCTTTTAGGAAAATTGGAGGAAACACGATGTACAAAAGTTTGCTAACCATGAGCGATTTATCAAACAAGGATATCATCAACATTTTGCATGACGCAAAAAAGTTTTCAACTTCACATAAAGATTGGCATTTTACGAAATCGTATTTAGTTGCTAATCTTTTTTTTGAACCTAGTACACGTACACACTATTCATTTGTTAGTGCGGAGTATGGACTCAATTGTAAAGTTGTAGACTTTAATGCAAATGCCAGTTCATTAAAAAAAGGTGAAAGTTTATATGATACCATCAAGACATTTCAGATGTTAGGCTATGAGGCAATGGTGATTCGCCACCCTGAAGATGAGTATTTTAAACAATTGGAATCCATTGATGTACCAATGATTAATGCAGGAGATGGATGTGGAAATCATCCAAGTCAGTGTTTGCTTGATTTATATACAATCTATGAACACTTTCAAACATTTGAAGATTTAAATGTTGTAATTGTTGGAGATATTGCACATTCACGAGTTGCGAAAAGTAACGATGAAGCATTAACTCGATTGGGAGCAAATGTAAAATTTGCAGGTCCTAAAAAATGGATGATTGATACAAAGCGTTACATGGATTTGGATCAAGCCTGTAAATGGGCAGATGTTGTTATGTTACTACGTATTCAACACGAACGACACGAACAAGAAACAGCATTATCTAAAGATACATATTTAGATATGTATGGACTTACAAAACAGCGTTATGAAACATTAAAAGAAAAAACGATTGTAATGCATCCAGCACCTGTCAATCGACAAGTGGAAATTGATTCAGATTTGGTGGAAGCAAGTAAGTCTAGAATTTTTAAACAAATGGAAAATGGTGTGTATGTACGCAAAGCAATGTTGAAATATGTACTCCAGGAGGAATTTGAATGATTATACGAAATGCACGAATACTCGTAAAAGATAATGAGACAAAAGTTCAAGATATTCGAATTGTAGATGGAAAGATTCAAAGAATTGCAGATTATATTACATGTGAAAACGAGCAAATTCTTGATGTGAATGAAGCTTATGTGATGCCTGGAGGAGTTGATGTGCATGTGCATTTACGTGAGCCAGGATTTGAAACAAAGGAAACAATAGCAACTGGTAGTTTGGCTGCAGCTCATGGGGGATATACAAGCATCTTTGCAATGCCAAATATTCACCCGTATCCAGATAATGTAGAAGTAATGAAAGCATATCAAGAACGCATAAAAAAAGATGCAGTGGTTCATACATATCCATATGCGACAATTACAAAAGGTGAAGCAGGAAATGAACTTGTTGATATGAAGGGATTAAAACAACTTGGTATTCACTGGTTTAGTGATGATGGGGTTGGTGTTCAAAGTGAAACGATGATGAAACAAGCAATGCAACAAGCAAAAGCAAATGATGTTATGATTGTCGCGCACACCGAAGATATGTCCTATCGACCAAAAGAAGGATGCATGCATGAAGGAAAACAAAATAAAGTTTTAGGACTTGTTGGAATTCCAAGTGAAACGGAATATAAACAAATTGAACGTGATTTGCAACTTGCATATGAAAGTGGGTGTGCATATCACATTTGTCATATGAGTTGCAAAGAAAGTGTACAGTTACTTCGAAGCTATAAAGCAAAAGGTGCAAATGTAAGTGGGGAAGTAACAACGCATCACTTACTACTTAGTGAAGAAGATGTACATAATGCAAATGATAAAATGAATCCACCATTACGAAGCAAAGAAGATAAGCAAGCACTTATCGATGGCTTACTTGATGGAACCATTGATTTTATTGCGAATGATCATGCCCCACATACAGAACAAGAAAAAGCACAGGATATGGTGCAAGCACCATTTGGTATAGTGGCATTGGAAACAAGTTTGCCCCTGATATATACACACTTTGTGAAAACTGGGATATTTACACTTGAACAGTTTGAACAATTTGTTAGTAAAAAAGCAGCAAAACGCTTTGGCTTACACCATACTGCAAAAATTGCTGAAGGGTATCAAGCAGATCTTGTAGTTTGGTCAGAAACAGAGGGTGTGATTGATAAAACAACATTTGCTTCCAAAGGAAAAAATACACCATTTGATGGATATAAAGTTGCAGCCCAAATTGCAACGGTTCTAGTAGATGGTAAAATAGTATATAACAGCCAGGAGGATATATAAAATGAAAAGACAGTTAATATTAGAAGATGGAAGTGTATTCGTAGGTGAAGGATTTGGTGGAAGTAACTATCAAATGGGAGAAATTGTCTTCAACACCGGAATGAGTGGTTATCAAGAAGTAATCAGTGACTTAAGTTACTGTGCACAAATTGTTTTGATGACATATCCAATGATTGGAAACTATGGAATCAATCGTGATGATTTTGAAAGTATTGAACCAGCAATCTTCGGATTGGTTGTAAGTGAATACTGTGAATATCCAAACAACTGGCGCTCTGATGAAAGTATTGATACATTTCTAGCAAGTAATGATATTCCAGGACTTGCTGGAATTGATACAAGAAAACTAACAAAACTAATTCGTAAAGAAGGTACGATGAAAGCCATTATGGCAGATATGGATGTTGATGTAGATGCAACTGTTGCCATGTTGAAAGCTGCACCATATCCAACTGGACAAGTTGCACAAGTTTCTACGCAAAAAGCATTTCAAGTACCAAATCGCGGACGTCGTGTTGTCTTAATTGATTACGGAGCAAAACAAGGAATTGTTCGTGAATTATCAAGTCGAGGATGTGATTTGAAAATTATGCCATATACATCAACGGTACAAGAAGTTATGAACTTAAAACCAGATGGAATTATGCTAAGTAATGGTCCTGGAGATCCTCGTGAACTTACTCAAGCAATTGAAAATATTCGTGCCCTTATTGGACAAATTCCAATCTTTGGAATCTGTTTAGGTCACCAATTAATTGCCCTTGCTTCAGGTGCGAAAATCGATAAATTAAAATTTGGACACCGTGGAGCGAACCAACCAGTTATGAACTTACTTACAGGTAAAGTAGAAATCACAAGTCAAAACCACTCATTTTCAGTAAATGAAGAAAGTTTGGCAAATACAGATTTAGAAGTTACACACCGTAACTTAAATGATAAAAGTGTTGAAGGTCTTGCTTGTCCTGAAAAGAACTTATTCAGTGTGCAATACCACCCAGAAGCTGCACCTGGACCAGAAGATGCAAACTACTTATTTGACACATTTATGAGAGTAATGGATGCACAAGGGGGAAATAAATAATGCCAAAACGCAACGATATTAAAAAAATTATGGTGATTGGTTCTGGACCAATCGTCATTGGACAAGCTGCAGAATTTGATTATGCAGGAACCCAAGCATGCCAGGCTTTACGTGAAGAAGGCTATGAAGTAATCTTAATTAACTCAAACCCAGCAACCATCATGACAGATCGTGAAATTGCTGACAAAGTGTATATTGAACCATTGACACTTGAATTTGCATCGAAAATTATCCATAAAGAAAAACCAGATGCAATTTTGGGAACACTAGGTGGACAAACAGGTCTAAACCTAGTTGTCGAATTATCAAATGCTGGAATTTTAGAAAAAGAAAATGTTGAAATTCTAGGGACAAAATTAGATGCAATTGAAAAAGCGGAAGACCGTGAAAAATTCAAAGCATTAATGGAAGAATTGGGACAACCAATTCCAGATAGTTTAATTGTACATACGGTAGAAGAAGCACTTGTATTTGCAAATGAAATCGGTTATCCAGTAGTTGTGCGTCCTGCCTTTACCCTTGGTGGTACTGGTGGAGGATTTGCCAGAGATGATGAAGAATTAAAAGATATCGCAAAAAATGGATTGAAACTTTCACCAGTGACACAATGTTTGATTGAAAAAAGTATTGCTGGATATAAAGAGATTGAATATGAAGTTATGCGCGATAACAACGATAATGCAATTATGGTTTGTTCGATGGAAAATGTGGATCCAGTTGGAATTCACACCGGAGATAGTATCGTTGTTGCACCAGTGCAAACCTTAAGTGATCGTGAACACCAAATGTTACGTAATGCATCTTTGGATATCATTCGTGCACTTGAAATTTGTGGAGGATGTAACGTTCAACTTGCTTTAGATCCACACTCATTTAACTACTATGTTATAGAAGTAAATCCAAGGGTTTCTCGTTCATCTGCATTAGCTAGTAAAGCAACAGGTTATCCAATTGCCAAACTTGCGGCAAAAGTAGCTGTAGGACTTACTTTAGATGAAATACTAAACCCAGTAACACAAACATCATATGCTTGTTTTGAACCAAGTATTGACTATATTGTGGCAAAACTTCCACGTTTCCCATTTGATAAATTCCCAAGTGCAGATCGTCGCTTAGGAACGCAAATGAAAGCTACTGGAGAAGTTATGAGCATTGGTCGTAACTTTGAAGAAAGTTTACTTAAAGCCATTCGTTCAATTGAAATGAAAGTCGATCATATTCAAATCAAAGAAATGGATGATATGAGTGATGAAGAACTATGGAAGAAAGCGAAATGGCGTGATGATGAACGTATTTATGCAGTAATGGAATTGATTCGTCGTGGGGCATCATTTGAAGATATCTTTGAATTAACGATGATTGATCCATTCTTCTTAGCGAAACTTAAAAACATCCACAAAATGGAAGAAGAGTTAAAATACAACGTTGGTGATGTCGATGTACTTAGAAAAGTGAAACGTAATGGGTTCTCTGATTCATACATTGCACGTGTATGGAATATGAGTGAAGATGACATCTACAATTTACGTAAAAAAGAAAATATGATTCCTGTATACAAAATGGTAGATACATGTGCAGGTGAGTTTGAAAGTCACACGCCATATTTCTACTCAACGTATTTAGATGAAAATGAAAGTATTCGTACCGATAAAAAGAAAGTTATTGTACTTGGTTCAGGTCCAATTCGTATTGGACAAGGAGTTGAGTTTGACTATGCAACCGTACACTGTGTGCTTGCATTACGCGAAGCTGGATATGAGGCAATTGTTGTCAACAACAACCCAGAAACCGTATCGACAGACTTCTCGATTTCTGACAAATTATATTTTGAACCTCTAACACTCGAAGATGTAATGCACATTGTGGATTTAGAAGATCCAGAAGGTGTGATTGTACAATTTGGTGGACAAACAGCAATTAACTTAGCAGATGGACTTGTACGTCGTGGTGTGAAAATTTTAGGAACAAGTGTAGAGAACATCAATAAAGCAGAAGACCGTTACGAGTTTGAAGCGATGTTACGTAAACTTGGTATCCCTCAACCACAAGGGGAAACAGCAATTACTGTTGAAGAAGCATTAGCGATTGCTTCACGTATTGGCTATCCTGTACTTGTTCGTCCAAGTTATGTGCTTGGGGGACGTGCGATGGAAATTGTACACTCAGATAAAGATTTAGAAGTATATATGACCAATGCGATGAAGGAAATTAGTCATGATGCACCTATTCTTGTCGATAAATACATTGTCGGAAAAGAAGTAGAAACGGATGCTATTTGTGATGGTGAAAACGTATATATTCCAGGAATTATGGAACATATTGAACGTGCTGGAGTTCACTCAGGAGATTCAATTTCTGTCTATCCAACACAAACCTTAAGTAAGGATATCAAATACAAAATTATCGAATACACAACAAAAATTGGTAAAGGATTCAATTTCATTGGATTATTCAATATTCAATTTATCGTTGATAAAGATGATGACTTATTTGTACTTGAGGTAAACCCAAGAAGTTCAAGAACCGTACCATTCTTATCAAAAATTACAAATGTACCAATGGCAAATATCGCCACAAAAGCAATCATGGGACAAAGTTTAATCAAACAAGGATACCTTGAAGGAATTAAACGTGAAACAGAACGTGTATATGTAAAAGCACCTGTATTCTCATTTGCGAAACTACGTTCAGTAGATACGACACTTGGACCAGAGATGAAGAGTACTGGAGAATCTCTAGGTGGAGATGAAACACTTGAAAAAGCCTTATACAAAGCAATGGTTGCTGCAGGTACAAAAATTCCATTACATGGAAGTGTACTTATGACAATCGCAGATGAAAACAAAGAAGAGGCTCTAGATATTGCTAGACGCTTTGAAGAAATCGGTTATGGAATCTTTGCGACAAGTGGAACATGTAAATACTTAAAAGATCATGGTATTCGTGTAGAAGAAGTTGCGAAAGTGGAACAAGCAGAAAATGATGTACTTGACTTAATTATCAAAGGAAAAGTTGATTATGTTGTAAATACGATGAGTCAAGATAAAGGTTCTAGAGATGATGGATTCTTAATTCGTCGATTCTCTGCAGAAAATGGAATCTCATGTCTAACAAGTTTAGATACTGTAAATGCAATTTTAAAAGTAATTGAAGCACAAAGTTTCTCCGCTTTACCAATGGGAGATCAGTAATGATTGTTAGTAAAGATGCAGTTTTAGGGAATGTAGAAATTGCCAAAGACACATTTGAGATGATTCTACGTCCACAACATATGCCAACGATTTTACCAGGTCAGTTTGTGAATATTAAACTTGATGGATTTATGTTGCGAAGACCAATTAGTGTTTCTAGTGTGAATCATAATTGCTACAAGATCATCTACAAAGTTGTAGGTGATGGAACCAAAGCTTTAAGTAAAGTAAAAAAAGGACAAATACTAGATGTCCTTGAACCATTAGGTACACCATTCCCAATCGATGATTTAGATGAAGTTCTAATCATCGGTGGGGGTGTTGGTGTTCCACCATTATTTGAAGTTGCAAAGCAATTTCGTGATAAACAAACAAAAGTTACAGTTGTCTTAGGTTTCAACGATAAAGAGAGCATGTTCTATGAAGATGACTTTGCCTTTCTAGGTTGTGATGTATATGTAGCAACGATGGATGGGAGTTATGGAACAAAAGGAACTGTACTTGATGCAATTGCAGAACACAATATTACAATTGATACGATTTACAGTTGTGGTCCGATGCGTATGCTTGAAGCATTAAATCAAACATACACGAAAGGGTACTTAAGTTTTGAAGCACGTATGGCGTGTGGTATTGGAACTTGTATGGGTTGTGTATGCAAAGATAGTAAAGATAAACAATTATACTATCGTATTTGTAAAGAGGGACCAGTTTTCCCAATTGGAAAGGTGGCATTTGAATGTTAGATATTAAATTACCTGGACTCGATTTAAAAAATCCAATTATGCCAGCAAGTGGATGCTTTGGGTTTGGTCGTGAATATGCAGAATTATATGATTTAAGTATATTGGGTGGAATTGCCATAAAAAGTGCAACCATTGAGCCACGTTTTGGAAATCCAACGCCACGTATTGCAGAAACACCTTCAGGAATGCTTAATGCGATTGGACTGCAAAATCCTGGTGTCGATAAAATTATCGAAACAGAACTACCGTTCTTAAAACAATACGATACGCAAATTTTAGCGAATGTTGCAGGAGCAAGTGAAGAGGACTATATTGAAGTAATCAAACGCTTAAATGATTGTCCAGAAGTACATGCATATGAACTGAATATCTCTTGTCCAAATGTAAAACATGGTGGAATTGGATTGGGAAGTGATCCGATACTTGCAGCGAATATTACGCGTATGGCAAAAGCCGTAGCAACTAAACCTGTATGGGTTAAACTTTCACCAAATGTAACAAATATTGTCGAAATCGCTAAAGCAGTGGAAGAAGCAGGTGCTGATGGACTTGTGTTAATTAATACATTGCTAGGAATGCGACTTGATTTACATAGCGCAAAGCCAATCATTGCCAATACAACTGGAGGACTGAGTGGACCTGCAATTAAACCAATTGCGATACGCATGGTATACCAAGTCTATCAAGCAGTTGATGTTCCAATTATTGGAGTAGGGGGAATTACTTGTGCAGAGGATGTACTAGAATTTCTATATGCTGGAGCTAGTGCAGTGCAAGTAGGGATGTATAACTTTGTAGATCCATACATCTGTCCAAAAATTATTGAACAGTTACCAACAGTCTTAAAAAAATATGGCTGTAAATCAGTAAAAGATGCGATCGGAAGGAGTCATGTATGAACAAAACAATTGTAGCTTTAGATTTTTCAACAAAAGATGAGGTCTTAGATTTCTTAAAGCAATTTGATGAACCTATCTATGTAAAAATCGGAATGGAATTAACATATGCATGTGGATTGGATATTGTTAAGGAAGTAAAAGAAATGGGACATCATATCTTCTTAGATTTGAAACTTCATGATATTCCAAATACGGTAAAAGGTGGAATGAAAAACCTTGCAAAACTTGGTGTAGAAATTGTGAATTTACACTGTGCTGGTGGAATTGCGATGATGAAAGCAGCGATTGAAGGTTTAGAAGAAGGAAGCGTTGGAGGAAAACGTCCATTATGTATTGGGGTTACACAACTAACAAGTACTTCAAAGGAAGCGATGAATGATGAATTGGGTATTCCTGGAGAAGTGATTGATTGTGTAAAACTATATGCGAAAAATGCAAAAACAGCAGGACTTGATGGAGTGGTTTGTTCGGTACATGAAGCTAAAGCCATTCATGAAGTATGCGGACCTGATTTCTTGACGGTTACACCAGGGATTCGTTTAGCTGATGATTCAAAAGATGATCAAAAACGTGTGGCAACACCAGCGTTTGCCAAAGAAGAAGGGTGCGATCATATTGTGGTTGGACGTTCCATCACAAAAAGTGCAAACCCAAAAGAAACATATTACCAAATTGAGGAGATGATGAAATAATGAATGAAAAAGTAATTGCAAAAAATCTATTAGATGTAGAAGCTGTATATTTACGTCCAAATGATCCATTTACATGGGCAAGTGGAATTAAAAGTCCAATCTATTGTGATAACCGTTTGGTTTTATCATATCCTGAAAAACGCGATGCTGTTGTTAGTGGGTTTGTTTCAATGATTCGTCGTGAATTTCCTGATGCAGATATGCTAATGGGAACAGCAACTGCTGGTATTCCTTGGGCTGCAATGGTTGCACAAGAATTATACAAACCAATGGGATATGTAAGAAGCTCAAATAAGAGCCATGGTAAAGAAAATAAAATTGAAGGTAAAGTTACACCTGGAATGAAAGTTGTAGTTGTAGAAGACCTTATTTCGACTGGTGGAAGCGTAAAGGATGTAATTGATGCTTTACGTGATGCAGGTTGTGAAGTTTTAGGTGTCGCTGCAATCTTTACATACTTATTACCGAAAGCAAAACAAGCATTTGAAGATATGAACTGTGAACTTCGTACACTAAGTAATTATGATTACTTGCTTGAAGCTGCAGTAGAAAATGACTATATCCAAGAAGCAGATTTAAAGAAACTACAAGCATTTAAAGCAGATCCAACAAGTGATGCTTGGATGAATGTAGAATAAATCAAATAAAACAGTTAAAAGGGGCTGTGACAGATAGGCATATTTAGCCAAATCTGGAGCACAGCTCCTTTTTTTCTTGGTTTATTCCATATATTGCTCATTTTCTTAATC
>NZ_SODD01000050.1 GCF_004365815.1 Breznakia blatticola | reverse complement strand
ATATGGGTTAGTCCTCTTAAGAAGTTTGGGGTACTTTTCACCCCAACTTATTTACTTGTGTTTTTTCTGCTCACCCCAAGTTTCTGCGGTGTGCCTATATAAATAGATTAACCTATATGCCGAAGCATTAAAAATGGTCGGGCCGGGGGGGACTTGAGCACCCTGGCTTTCTATTTATATCTATATTATATTCTCAAAAGAACATAAAGTCAATAAAAAAATCTTATTTGTAAAAACATTTTATAAAACTTAGAATAAAGGCAGTTATTCTAAATTTCACCTAATATTATAATACGAAATTTTGCAACTTAATGCAATAATTAACTTTTGAGGTGATAAAGGGATGCATAAAGAATTACTAAAGGAAATGATGATAGAACTAATTGAAGAAAACCCTGGTTTACTTCAAAAAACTCACATCAACAAGGAATTAAATAAAGTATTAGATTTTTATTGGGAGAAATATATGGAGCACTCGCTCCTTAACAAAGAAATTACTACATGTGAAAATGACGACTCAATTTATCGTCTTCACATTAAACCCTTCTTTGGCACATGGAGATTATACGATATAAAACCTGATCATATTATACAGTGGCAATTAGAGATGAAAAACAATTGCTTCTACACTACACTTGTTAATCGATATAAAGTATTTAATAAATTTTTTAATTGGATCAACAAAATTTACGATACTAAGTGGAATCCTGTTTCTCGTGTAGGAATGCCACGCAGAACAACAAAGAAAGAAGAAATGAAAATATGGTCAGAAGTAGAATTTTATAAGTTTTTCTCCCAAATTACTGATCTAGAACACAAAGCAATTTTTATGTTATTTTATTTTGCCGGTCTTCGAAGAGGTGAATTACTTGCTCTAAAATGGAATGATTTTAGAGATAACTACATTGAGATAGATGAATCCGTTGCGAACGTTCATGGAAAGCAAAAAGTTAAAGGACCTAAAAACCTTAATTCGTATCGCCTTATAGAAATAGACGATAGTACCAAAAAGATACTTACCGCACTTCACACAATTGCTATTCAATCTGATAAATATAGAAAGGATAACTTTATTTTTGGAAGACAGACAAGGCCTATGGCTTTTGAAACTTTAAGAAAGGCAAAAATACGCTATGAAGAATCTGCAGGGCTTTCACATATTCGTCTTCACGATTTAAGACATTCACATGTGTCTTTACTTATCAATAACAAAATACCCGTAATAGCTATTGCAATGCGTATAGGCGATTCGATTGATGAAGTGATGAAAACATATGCACATTTGCTTCCAGAGAGTTCTTTGGAAGTATCAAATTTACTCAATTCTCTAACAAAAAGATATTTTTAGTAATATTACTAGTTCTAATTTTTATCGTTTCTATATCATCTGCTATTTATACGCAAGTCAAACAACTACCAAAAAAAAGGACACTTTTTTTGGTTCCTCATAAATAAAAGTATTATTAATAAAGGTATAAAAAAATCGTGAAGTCAATCTAGCTTTAAATAAATCATGGAGTATGAGTACATCATTTTTTTCATTATGATTATACTAGTCACAGTTACTTCATTTTAATTATAGGATGAAATAAATAAAATGAAAAAATTTATTATGAAAGCTTTAGCATTTAATGAGAACCTATACAATCAAATTGCAGATATGCACAGTATTAATGATTATGATTTTGAATTAACACTAAAGAAGAAAATTCATTACTATCCAAAATATGATCACCCCACTATGTATGTGAAAGATTATCCAAAAAGAAAAAGTCAGAATAATTGAAATAATTAAAGTGACGTAGCAATACTTATAAATTAAGCTATAAAATATCCGTGGGGTAAATGCGCCCCACGGATTATTTATAGGTTTTAGTAAAACCCCTTATTTTTTTAAAGCACCTTAATAAACAATAATTTTGATTTCAACCGGTTCATCATTTAGTATTACTCTTGTTTTTAACTTGTACTCGCCTTTTACTAAATTATAATATGAGCTTTGATCATCACTTGAACTTGGTTTAATTAACATATTACTATCATCATAAAGCAGATCAGTATTTTTCAACTCAATTGTTTCACTTTCTTTATACTCCCACCGAACAGTATTGTCGATTTTTGTAATATTTCGATTAGTATTTGGTTTCACAAAAATGAAGCAAGTAAATATAATTAATATTAATACAAACAATCCTAGTCCTATAGCTTTTGATCTATTACTCACAAGAGAAACCTCCAACCTTTATCTTACAGAGAAATCAAGATAATAAGTACTCGGCCAAGAAGTCGTATATCCGTACGGTTCTTTAACACCATTAATATTGTAAACTTTATATCTCTTATATGTGACCGCTCTAACAGTTTTGTTTACGTACAGTTTTACTGCTTTGTTTGGTGGGGCGTTAACGTAAATACCATTTACTCCAGCTGCTTGTTTAGTTCCTACACCAACACTTGCGCTTGTCATATATCCAGACAAACCAAATGACATTGAAACAGCACCATGTGCAGAACCATCCTGATAACCAAATGCACCACCTGTGTCACCGAAATTTGTACCACCATCCGGTTGATTTCCACAAACTTTTATTCCTGTTTTCCTATATTCATTTCTATAAAATTCAAGTTTTACTGTATACCCTGTACTGCTTCTAGTTTTTGCTGCTTGGGCTTGAACTTTTTCATTTTCAATTCTTTCCATTTCTTTTAGCAATTCTTCGTCACTCATATCACTGTCTACATAAACGCGTTGCGTTTCTTCAGTCACTACTGGAACAGCTAACTTCTCATGCGCTTTTACATTATTAGGAATCATGACAAAACCTAGAGAAATCACACAAAGTATTGCGATTATTGTTTTTCTATTTTTCATTTTCCTCTTCCCTTCAATATTGTATAAATAGCTATTTATAATCATAATATAGCATTTCTATATTTTACATGCAAGCGCTTTCATAAAAATACTTTGATTTTCGAAGAATTTTTGCTTTTTTTATCAACCCATAAAATCATTCAATGATTTTGACTGTTTTTATGTTTTTCGTTTAATTCTATGTATTAATTTAAAACAAACAAAGAAACAATCTTCTACATTCCACATCTATTTGAATACACAAGTCATTATACAGAAACTAGATTGCACCTGTACTTGTTAACATTCATTATAATCATATGATACTAGTAAATATTTGATAACGCACAAAATAATGACACCTCGCCACTTAGTTTTAGCATTCATTATCACTAGTATCTCGTTGCTTATCACCCAGTTTCTTAAACTCTATATGAAATTTCACCATTACTCCGTTTTTACCTGCATCTTATTTCTAATGTTTACTCAACATTAATTGTTTACTTATTCTCAGTGATAAATACTTTTTGTTTTGGAATTTTTTCGATATTATTCATCTCTTGAGCAATATTAGAAGTTTCGATCAATTTAACCCATATATTTGTTTTTGGATTGTAACCATATTCTAACGCATTTAATAAAGGTGCTTCTTCTTTTGCATAAGTTTTGATTTTTAACAAGTACACTGGACGAATAAAAAATGAGTTATCATTAACCACTTTAAAAACAGCTTGGTTTTTATACATCTCAATGAATGGTTGTTCTTCTTGTGCTTGTGAGTTTATTAATCTTTTAATCCATAAACCTTGGTCTTTATCATATTGATAACCATTTGTTTTCAAAACATTCTTGATCATAAAACTCTCAAAGACATATACATACGTATACTCTGGGATAAAATCATGAGCTTTGATATCCCAATTCTTAAATGTAGAAAATTCTGCTTGAAGTTTACTACGCATTTTTTCATCAGAATACTTTGTTAGATCTTCTAATGTTATGATATTTCTTCCTATAGCAACATTAATTAGTTTTCTAAACACCAGGAAATAATCACGATCAAGATGAGACTCGCTTCTATTAACTATGTCAATGTGTTCCGTAAGAGATAACAAAGCAGCAATGAAAATATCTGCAGGTTTATAAGATAGATTGTTGATCAATATCGTTTTTTTCTCAAATATATATTTACTCGTTTTTTTACTTTCTTTAAAAGAAAGCTTTACTAGAAACTTGCTGTATGTATCGAAATTATCTTTATACGCAATTCTCAAGACTTCTAGCAGTCTTTGTCTAATATAATGGTACATCTTTAGCTCCTTTCAATTCTTTCTTGATAGCCAATCATTAATGCCTGTAATTCCATTTTAGTAATTTTGTTGTAGTATGGTTTCATTGCATTCATAATCTTTGGCCACTGTTTTTCTAAACACAGCTGTTTTACATGTTCATCATTATTTGATAGCTCGTATAATTTCATTGCTAACTCTGCCAACGCATCATCTCCAGTGCTTTTTGTGGCTGGAGAGAAATTGGTGATAACTCCAGTATGAGTAGTAACTGTCATATCTTTATTTTCATCCAAAACTTCAATAACATGATCAAATGACAGGTAATCTACTCCATAGTATTGTGGATCGGAATTTTCTTCCATATATGGCTTAGGCGTTAAACCCCATTCTTCTTTATAGTAAGAAGGAAAATTTGCAAGAAATGGATATTCACCACGTCTAAATACTAACCGTTGATTTTTCTTTTCCATGCGAAGAATTTCACCAACAGTCATAAGCTCACGTTCCATCATTTGGTGTGTAATCGAATCACCTGTCCCTCCACGTCCAGTATTATGACTACGCGTAACAGAACCAGATAGTATTGTATTTTTACCTATTGCTTTTGATAGTTCTTCAGCACGATCTACATTTGTTGGAGAAATACCAAGGATAATCTCTGATGCGCACTGATGCAAAATGACATCTTTGTCTTCTTCACCATATATTTTCACTAATTGTGATGTGTCCTGGTAAATTAAATCAAACAAAATATGCTTACCTCTATCAATTGCCATTTCTTCATCAAATTTATCAATCTTTGGCGACAAACCAAATTCATCCCAAATAATTTTCACTGGTTTAGGAAGAACACCCTTACATTCTGTATTTGCATAATTAGATAATTGCATACATATTTTTTTTATTATCAGTTTTGCAAATATATAAAACTCCGGTTTAGTCTCCGGCATGTGAATAAATAATACGTATTTTTTATTAATTAGATCCATAAATTGAAAACAGTCTTTTTTACCTGGCACAGATACAATTTGTTCAGCTTGTGAGTTATTGATTGGCTTTAGGTCATTTAGAACTGAAGAGTAAATATTGGCTTCAGTCTCTTGATTCGATGCAAAAGCTGCACCAACATGCTTTCTCGGCCCGAAATCTTCAGGCATATGTCCAATTAATCTTTGGATTTTACTTGTAAATGTATTGCCTCTTCCCTCATTTTCTTCAGGAGACATCATCATTATGTTTTGAACAAGTGAACGTACACTACTTAAGTGTTTTTGACTTGCAGTACCATACAGTGACGTAAGTAAGACTGTAGCATGCACAAGTCCTTCTGATGAACCTAGGAAGAAAGAGTTTTCGCTATTAGATCGATCGCGTGAAGTAACTATATCTTTTGCAAGTTGACCAGCAAGAGACTCTGCTTCAGCTTTGGCCATCAAATCTGTTGGATCTTCTTTGTATTTATCTATGTATTCATTTATATCGGCAAAGAAATCGAAACCTATCGATTTTGCAGGCTTGTTAAAATCAATAATCCCTACTTCATACCCCAACTCCTTTGCATCTTGTGCCAATAAATCAATAAGCTCTGGTTTAATACAAGGAATCACCATTGATGTTCCAGCCATCAAATTGTATTGAGCATTTGGAACAACATAAGTAGTAGTCTTCCCAGTCTCTGTTGGAGCCTCAACTGCAGCATGTGTATAAGAGGTATCAATAATAGCTTCCCTTGTTTGTGGATTAAAATGCAATATTCTACCTGGCAACCATTCTGATGACATATCTGTCATCTCGTTTGGAATTTTAATCGTTTTGTATAGTTTTTCCATTTCTTTTAGGTTTAAAAACTTATCTGTTCCATGTTGGCCGTCCCCAACTTTTTTTGATTTCAACTGATCAAGTCGATTACGCTTGTTCAAGTAAATTGTTCCTATTATTGCAAACAACAATAGAAAAGCATAAAACACTACTTTTACTGGACCAAGATTTGTTAATAGTTCTTCAAATGAGTTTACTGCTCCTAATATCATTTGTTTTATCTCCTTTGCTTTTGAGCATGTCGTATCAACATACGATCTTCCGCTTTAATTGACTGTATACGTTTCAACTCATGATTATGTTCATTCGTGTCATTAGATAAAAATGTCATAAATCTCATGATTAAACTTTCAGCTACATTTTGTTTGATTGATTCATTTGTTTTTTCATAATTTTCAAAATCTACTTTTTCATCAATACGCTCATCATAAGCGTTATTGATCATACGTGTTTCAGTTTTCGTTAATAAGCTATTGTCCTTTGCATCAAGCATAATTTCCATAGCCTTTTCTTCATCATCAATAAGAGGTTTTAAATCTTCAACAATCTCATGCAAGTTCTTCTCCTGAAGGAATCCAACCTTGCTGATAGCAAGTGCTAATTTTTCTTTGTCTTTCACATCATGAGGAACTGTATATTCAGACAACTTTTGATTTAAAGAATGCAATTGTTCACCATAAACAATTTGCTTCGAATAATTCGCATCTTTTATTTCATATGCTGCAGCTACAACTGCATTATGTAGGACTTTACGATCGCCTTTTTCTGGATGGATCATTTTATTTAAGAATTCTTCTGCAAACTGAGATGTATCCTTTTTGTAAAATTCAACAAGCCTTTGATTCGATTCAACATATTCTTTAAGTAGTGGTCTAAGTTCTTCTTGATGTAGCAAATATGAAACAAGATCATCAGTTTTATCTTTTGCCTCTGCAGTTTGATAACCATAGACACGAGAACCTTTCTCTTTCAGGACTGAAGACAAATCAACAAGTTTGTTTTCTACATTCATTACTATCGGATTAATATTTTCATCTTCACTTTTTCCAACAAACGCAATGCTTGCATCCTTTACAATTTCATCTAATTTATTCTTGTACTCAGTTTCTAGATCTATACGAACTTCATTTTTCAGTTCTTTAGCTAACCACATTTCATTCTCAAAAATATCGTTCGCAAGCACTGATTTAAACTTTTCTATTGCATGTACATCCTGATAACCTGCTGCTAAATTATCCGACCATGACATTACATGCACGTGCGGATGAAAACTTTCATCATGAAACGCTGCACACCAATGAAATTCATCCTGTGGAATACCTAACAATTCTGCTTTTTTGTTCATATGTGAAGAAAGCATTTTTTGCCATGCTTCGCGAGAGTCAAGACCCACCTCTATTGCATCTTCTCTTCGTAAAGAAATAACATCACGCCAAACTACTCCTTGATGATCAGCAAATGTACTTTTCACATGACTTAGATCAGCAACTCCATCCTTATTGAACAATCCATGTGTATCATTTTCGTTAATTTCTACTCCTGGGCGTTCTGAAATGTATTTCATGTAATCTGCATTAGTGAATGCAAGTTCTTCCAGTCTTTGTGTTGCCATTGTTATAAAGTTACTAGCGTTTTGTTTTGTTGATTGATTTGTGTATTCTTGATATTCTAACAACTCTTTGGTATCAGGATATTTAGTTACAACTTCAGTAATTAGCTCTTCTTGTTTTTTTGTTACTAATCCTTTTAAATCATATTTCTGTTCAATTAACTTCTGCTTTCCATTAATTTCTACTCCTTCACGTTTAGCGATATATTCCAGGGAATTTAATATCTGCGGTTTTTCTTTGTTCGAAAGAAAGTCAGAATACATAATCAGCCTAGCCATCGTAGTCCTCAGTCTCGTCTTTTATAAGTTCTATATAGGTACTTGGTTTCTTTTTATTTCTTAGATCATCTACAGCTAATACTCGATAGTTGTTAATACGTTCTTCTGGAGCATCTTCTGAGAAGGTAGCTACTGAATCAGCAACAAGTCGGTTTGTAATTCCTGTCTGAATTGCAAGCTCTCCAGTTAGTGTATATAATCTACCACCAAGTGTTCGCTCCATTCGATTACATCTATTGTCAATTATATTTTCTACTTGTTTCAAGAAATATGGATTTTCTAAGATGCCCATTTGTTGTAAACGGACATAGTCTTTCAAAATATATTCCAAGTTTCCTTTTGCTGTTTTGATTGTTATTCCTTTTTTTCTAACAATCTCTGTTGCTTCATCTAACAATTGTTTGTCTAGATCGCGAACAAAACATGTTTCTTTTTTCATATAACCTCTTTTCTAATAATTCTTATCAAATCATTTTTCGTTTCCAATATTTTCTTTTTTATAATTTCTTTCCATCCCCACCGACAAGATAACACCTGCAGCAACTTCGCAAGGGTAAATGCACTCCTTCGTCGCCCTTGCAAAGATTGCTTACGCAGATGTTACTCATCGGGTGCGGATGGAAGATACATCCGAGAAAGGAGCAGACATGTGAATCAATTTATATTAGTAGGTCGCATAGTAGAAAAACCAATCCTGCAACTCACAAGCGTAAATATTAAGTACACATTTTTATCACTTGCCGTAAAACGCAATTTTAAAAATGCTGACGGCGTTTATGAACGTGACATATTCCAAATCACTCTTTGGCGTGGCATTGCAGAAGAAGTAATTGATACTTGCGATAAAGACACCTTACTGGCAATTAGGGGTCGCGTGATTACAAGTTTCTACACGAGTGAAGAAAACAAGACTTACACAAACTATGAATTCGTTGCCGAAAGAGTTCAATACTTAGAAGTTTAAAATTAGTGCCAACCATAGCACACGGAGAGAAAAATCATGAACTATATTTTAGTAGAAAACCGTTATGAAGGAATTGACTGTTACTTAACTGACAAATCCGTAAAAGAGAAAGATTGGGTTGTTATCCCTAACTACGATAATGAGCCTGTATGCGTTCAAGTTGTAAAACTAATCAACCAATACGAAGCAATCACTAAGTATCACCAACCGCTTGAAATCATTGATGTGGTTGATATGAAATCGTTTCGCGAACGCCAAGACGCATCTATTCGCAAGCGTGTCCTTAATGATAAAATGCAAGAAAAAATTGCAGACATTAAGATGCTTGATACGCTTGAAAAATATGCAGGTAAAGACCCGGAAATGGCTAGCCTATTAATTCAGTATAAAGAACTGAACTCGCCCACAGGAGCAATTCCTGAAGCCGACACCGAGTAAAAATTGGTAAGGGTGACAGTGACTGTCACCCCCCCAATTTTTACCCCAACCACCATATTTGGTGGTTATGCAGGATAAAGGATGGCAACTCTAAGTTGCCATTTAACAGCATCCGGCAGAGCCGGCTACTAAAAACCATGATAAACATTGATTTTTCGAGTTGCCATTTTTGGCAACTTTTGTTGTACATCAATCGATAAAATAGCAACTATCTATACATTTTCTTCATATTCCTCTTATTTTACGTATTATTTTGGCAACCTTTGATATTTCGTAGATAGGGTGACAGTGACTGTCACCCTCGCATTGAAACAACAGCTTACTGTTCTCCAAAGTTGATAATCTCTCTCGGATTAACCGTACTGTTTTCCTGTTTACCTGGCTCTTTCCTCACTTCCAAATGGAGATGTGAACCATAGGAATTTCCACTGTTGCCCTGGTAACCAACGATCTGTCCTTTATGAACTTTATCACCTATTTTTAAGAGTGACCTACTCATGTGACAATATGCTATGTAATAGTCCTGGTTGTCTATTGTTGATTTTATAAGTACATAATTTCCACCCCATGGTACATATCCACCAGAAGGACAAAGAGTCTCTCCTTTCAATGGGTCACATGTGTTATTTGCTTCAATCACTTCCCCCTCACTTACCGAGTAAATTGATGAACCTTCACTCTTTGATAAGTCAATTCCATGGTGGAATGACATTCCTGCATACTCACGTTTTCCATACTCTGAAGTTATCGTAAATGGATTTTCCAGTGGTAACCCTAGATCTCCTTTACTTGCTAAACTTGATTCAATGAACATTATTGTTGCTGGATCAAATGCTGTATCTTCATTTTTTCTTAATTCAAAATATACTGTCTTTTTAGCATTTGTTCCAATCACTTCACCTTGAGATATTTTGTCTCCTACATTCCATTTAACATTCTGTAAATTCGGAATATGAGAATAAACTATTCTTGTGTCATATTCACCAAATTTATTTAAACCAAGAATTGTGTCATGCTTAATTACAATTGTTAGACCTTTAGTCTTTTCAACAACATCACCTTTTTCATTCACGCCATAGTAGGTATCTTTAGATGTCACGATATCTTCTATCACTCCATCATGAACAGCAACCACTTCCGTTCCTTCAGGTGCCTCTAACTCAATTCCTTTCAGCTTCTTATCTTGTCCGTATTTACCTAAAACCTTAGGAGAATTTGCAACGGGTAAGATGAAGTTGTTTCTTCCATTTCTCATTTGTTGCACAGACTCTAAAATTTCTTGTTTAAGATTTTCATCTACTCCATACTTTATTATAAGTGTATTTACAATTGTTTCATCACTTTGCAAGATACATACATTTAATGGCCGTGCTTGATTATTTTGTCCAGGAAAAGTATTTGCTGATGTATTACCTGGAGGAGTAGTAATTTGAAAATAATCTTGTTGCATACGTTCTTCTATTTTCTTTTCATCCGTAGCCTCTACTCCATCAGGATATGTGTATGAATCAAAAAAACGTATATCCTCAAGATAGTAGTAATAATCTTGACTACACTCAATATTGTTGAATGCCTTCTCGTATATATCTTGACCAGTCCCATTCCCCCCAGAGAATAACGCTACTATAAATATCACTGGGATTAGAGCTGCAGTCGCAATCATTATGATCGGTCCCATAGCTCCATCTTTTTCTATTGATTTTCCGAGTAGAATTTTCCCTGCAGCTTCAGCTACTTTTGCTTGCCATGCCATTATGCGTCTGCCTTAACTTCCTTAAACCATTCTGGCATCATTACAGACAAATCATATGTACTACTTCCGATACGCATCAAACATTTTCCTTGTCGTTTTTCTTGGAGCTTTTCTACTTCTGTTGATTTCAATTTCATCATTGAAGCGACTTGTTCATACTTAATATCACCTAAGTGAAACATAAACTTTGTTGCTGGTTGAGAGAATAGTGTTTTTACCTTCTCTTTCATGTCGTCATCATCGTTATCAAGTTCTTCTACCGTTTGTGTAGCTTTAACAAAAGACGCGTTATACTTGCGGAAACGACGCTCATACGTCTCAAGTATTTCTACAACCGACATATACTGTTTCTTCAAAAATGTATGTAGTTCATCAATGAATACCATAATTTCTTTCGAACGCTTCATATTGTCATTTACAAACTGAGAGATGTACGTAAAGACATTTGACCATTGTGCTAACTTTCGGTTTAGATCTGAGTTTAGCATTTTAGAAATATCGAAGTTTATTAACTGCAGTTCGTCAACATCATATCCACCTAAATTCGTGTGTCGATTAAACAACTTAGCATCTGCACCTTCTGTACATGAACGTAAACCGATAATAATTTCATCGTAATCATCTTTTGTACCAATAGATTCTTCTGTCCAATTAGACTTCGCCTCTGATACAATTTTTACAACGTCGCTAAAGATTGGATAATCACTTGGTTTTAACAACTTTAAATCTGAAGAGTTGTATATATCTTTTGAACGATACGTTTTATTCAAAAACTCTTCAAAAATATCTAGCGTTCTATTCGTCCAATCCGGTTTGTAGATCCTCATGAAGTTTTTCACCTCTGAGATATAATCATCAACAATTCCATTTTCCACTTCATCTGGTGTACGTATCTGAAGAGGGTTAATTGCATATTCATTGTTACCTGCCATGTCAATGTTAATACCACCCATTTTTTGAATGAAGTCGACACAAATACCCTCAACATCTATGTTTCTAATATAATAGGCAGATAGAGCTGCATTCTGCATAAGTAACCACATCAGAACAGTTTTCCCAACTCCTGAATAACCTAAGATAAGAATATTGTTATTTGCTCCCCTATTTGTGAAAGGATTAAACAACACGATTTCTGAACGGTCCGTGATATTCCCAAGAGGTAACCCATTCTTTTCTAACACTGATGGATCATTAAATGGATAAAGATTCGCTACTGATTCCGAAGGAATATTTTGTTTGATATACTTATCCAACATGTTCTTTCCTACTGGATTCACCGATATCCATGCATCTTTTTGTTTTGTTTGTAAAGGATCTACAGTTACTCCTACATTGTCACACTCTTCTTTAAATTGTGCCTCAAGTATATCAAACTCATCATCACTTGAAGCAACAAGTTGAAAGTATACAGTAATGTAAAACATCTTTTGGTTGTTTGTTCTAATTCTTTTATAAGAATCTAATACACTTTCTTTATCCAGTTCTGCATCAATAGCATCAACCACATCATTTGTAGTATTCCCCTTTGCTCTTACATCAAGTGAAACATTCGATCTAAATCTAGATAAAGACAATTCGTCCATATGGATTGAAGTTGTTACTCCTTTTAATGTAGAGATCTTAGCAAATAAGTTATTGTATTCGGTACTTGCTAAGAAACTTGATACTCCATATGTTTTTAAGACATTACTACCTAAGTACACTTTTTCTGATTTAAAATTTGTCGTGACTGGAGTAATGAAATCCTTGAATTCATAAACTCCTGGAAGCTGAATCTTTTTCTCCTCACGCTTTTTCTTCACCAATAAGAATTCTTCATATCTTTCTTCAAGTTCTAACTCTGTGTCAGGCAGTTTCTCTGCAAATAATCGTTGCGCATAAATTGCTAACATTTGCTTTAATTCCAACTGTGTTGTTCTTTCTAAGCCTAAAGAATCTTTAAATAATTTAATCGTCTTATCAACTATGTCATCTACACTTGATGTAGCTAATTGTTTTTGTGTAACTACAACTCTAAGAAAGTTTGCTTTCTTGGTTGCTGTCTTCTTTTGAACATCCATGAAACTAGCAGTCTCATTTCCAAGTCGGCGTAGAAACGCTACTTTACTTTTTTCTGCCACTGATCTTACAAAATTAATGTTTTGTTTGATATTAAATGTAGAGTCTTGTATAAAAAACGAGATCTTCATTTTATTTCTGTCAAACTCTTTAGATAAGTTTTTGTTCATTTCTTCTATTTCGCGAAAACTCAAGAAATCTAGATTATTACCATTCACTCGTAAGAAGATCATTACTCTTCCATCATTCATACGGATGTATCCATCCTCTATTGAACGAAAAGGAAAACTATCTTGCATAAATTCTTGTTTATTCTTTGATGGCTTTTTCTTCTTATCCTTTTTTCTTATTTTTTTTGATTTCATATCAACCTTTGTTTCTTCGATTTCAACCACATCCTCTCTTGGCCGTTTAATCAAAACTCTTTGACTAAAAATATATTTTACGGAAGAACTTAATTGTCCTAAAAAATTCTCTCTCCCATCGCTTCGATGAGTAAGTATCAATACCGTCGATCCAAATATTAGTCCAAATAATAATCCTATATATCCAAGAATCCATAAACACAAGGAGAAAATTACAACTGCAATTATCCATTCATAGAAATAGATTCCTTTCACCATCATTGTTGGTGGAACATATTTTGGGTAATAATAATACTTAGTATCTTTTTTTTGATTCATATTTTTTCGTTCCTTACTTCTTTAAAATCATTTTTGCTGAATATACACTAGACATTGCATTACGTCCTACATTTGATAACTTTCCACCAGACGATTGTCCAAATTTATCTAGTATCATATCAGCTTTACTTGCTGCAATTATGGCTCCAATTGCCAATCCAAAGTTTGAAAATCCTCCACCTTGCACAAAGAAGGTAATACCCAACACAAGTACTGAGGTTTGAAATAGTTGTGTTAACGCAAAACCTATAGCTTGTTTTCCCCATAGTATTAATGACTCATCATTTCCAGCAATGTAACCTGGTATATAGAAATACATCATACAGAGTGTCATAAGAAGCAACCAAAATCTCTCAAGAATACTCATAATTGTCTTTAACATATAGAACACAGCAACAATCATTAGAATAAGAGAGAACAATCCATTTGCTCCTCCAGTTAAGTCTTCAGTGGAGAAAGATGTAACATCTGCTCCAGCTAGAATCGTTATCATTTCATTTGTAATTTCTAAAATGTATAAGTATAAATACTTAAAGATTTTCACACCGTACGAGTACATTAACGTACCAACTACTAAGCGTTTCATAATATCAGCAAACGAAACACCATCTCCATCTGCAATCTGAATAATAGCTTTTATACATACCACCAATGCCGAGACTCCCACTAAAGGAAGTCCAACAATTTGAAATGCGTTTAAAAAAGCCTTAACTATTGCATTATCGAATGCATTTGTTGACATCCCAATGGCTAGATCAACGCATCCTGCAATTAGATCTACCATTTTTCCTAGTAGCCAACGTAGTATTAAACCCATTAGCTAAAGTATGACGCCGTAATAACCCCAGCAAATACAGCTACAACTGCAAGTACAATGAATTTTGAACCATGATTATGGAAAACTTCACCTGCACCGTTATTTTTCCACGAATCCCATAGCGCACTAAGTAGTATTGCAAGTGCTGCTACTCCAGTTAGCACACTAACAACTCCTGCTAGTGTAGCTCCAATCAATTTAATAGTTTCTTGTCCCTTTGTTCCTGCAGACTTAATTGCATCATCTAATGTAGTATCTGCTAAAATTGGTGTTACATAAAACATAACTAGTAATGCTTTATATTTTAAAGTTTTTAACATTTGTATTTCCTCCTAAATTTTCACTGACGCTACCACTTGTGGTTGCGTTATTGTTTTTGTGATTTCTTTGCTGATCTCATTTTGTAATGATTCAACTAGTTTTGTAGACAACTCATAATTATCTTTAAATGTTTCCTTTTGATAACACTGCAAATGTATATGTGGAAACTTTGTATCTTTATGTAAAAACGCAATATATTCTAAATTGCTTTTAGGAATACTTAATTCCTTCGAAATTTGCATAGCTGCAGTTTCCGCAATTCCTTGCGCAAGACATGTAACATCATCATTTGTAGTTAATGTTATTGTTGTCTCCAACACTTTACCTTTTTGATCTAAATACTGTGACATCACATCTTTACGATCACAAATTTGTCGTGCATTAAATGCAACAACTTTTTCATCACCCTTAAGTCGGTCAAAATTCTTTTGCAGCTCTTGGCGGTAATTCATTTTATCTTTCACTGCCAAGTTGATTTTTACTTGCTTTGGAGACCAACGGGTAATGCGATTTTTAGATTGTTGTTTTTGAACTTTCACTGTTGCTTCTTTTTCTACAGCTTGTAGCTGTGCATAACTCCTTTGAAGAGCTTCCTTGGAAAAGCCAACTTTATCCCCTATAAGTGCAAAATAATGATCTTCTGCTAGTGGATTATCCAGTCCTTTTAAATCTTTCAAGCAATTGATAGCCCATGTGTGTTTAATTTCAAAGTCTTCAAGTGTTGGAACATCAGCTAATCTAAAATCAATAATATTCGAAGCTCTTTGAAGTTCCTGCTCAAATACTTCAGGTTGCTTATTGATCAATTCATCAGGATCCATGCCAAGAGGCAATGCAGTCATTTTCACATCAAGTCCTGCATCTTTTAGCGTCCAATAATGTTTTAATGCTGCTTCCTTTCCAGGAGCATCTCCATCAAGACATAGATTTACTGGTACATTCATTCGCTTAAGCGCATACACTTGGTCTTTGGCCATTGCGGTCCCCATCAAAGCAACTACATTTTCATGGCCAACTTTCGCTAACTTTATTGCATCCATATACCCTTCTACTACAATGACCTCTTTTGACTGTCTTGCGACTTGAAAAGCTCTATCATAGTTGAATAATATAGAGCCTTTTTTAAATACTTCCGACTCTGCTGAATTAATATACTTAATATTGTCATTAACTTTATATGTACGTGCAGAGAAGCCAACTGTATTCCCTTTTGTATCATTAAGTGGAAAAATAATCCTATCTTGTAAAAACGACCTTCCTTCAACGTTAAATACATTTGACTGTGCAATAGCTTCTTCACTATGTCCTTTTGCTTGCAGAAAGCGTAATAAAGCTTGTGAATCTCCTACGTATCCAATATAAAAACTCTTTACACTTTCCGTATCAAACCTACTAGCAACATACGATTTTAGATCTTCATTTGTCGAAGCAGCTAACTCATTTACAGCGTATTCTTTTACATCTTTAAGCAATGCATGTTGATCAACAACATCTTTACTGTATGTTTGTTGTCTTGGTCCTCTAATCTCAAAATTGACTCCAACTTTATCTGCAACAATCTTGCACGCCTCTTGAAACGAGATGTTGTTATACTTTTGTACAAATGTTATTGCATTTCCGCCAGCACCACATGAAAAACATTTGAAGATTTGTTTATCTTGTGACACCGACATCGATGGACGACTATCATCGTGAAACGGACAAACACAGACGAAATTTTTTCCTTTTTGCGTTAGTGGAATGTAGCTTGATATGACATCAACAATATCCGCCTTGTTTAGTATCTCTTGTACTTTATCTTGTGGAATCATTTTATCCTGTTCCTTTCCGTCTCAAATAATCTGTGTAATCTTTTAATTCATAATTGCCATTTTCATGTGTAGAGAGTTTACATATTGCTCCTAACCTTAGTTCATGTTTATCCGGCAATTCAACAACAACTTCCTTCTTTTCCTTTTTAATAAGAAAAGAACCAATATTTCCATTTATTTTCATCAATATTCCAACTATCATACTTTTACACTCCATGTTTCTTCAAAGATTGTAGAATGGCATTCTTAATGCAACTGTCATAGTCATCATATTTGTTAGTGTTTTTGTTATATTATTATGAATTCTCATCTTGATTGTTACGAAT